>SBAT01000273.1 GCA_005240105.1 Chloroflexota bacterium | reverse complement strand
GTCATAGACAAATTACCGGCACTCATGATGGTGCCGGCGTTCACGATGTTATTTACTGCGTTGAGGTTGAGATTGGCGAGCGTGGATGAAATTAGCGCATTGGCGTTGTTGAAAATGTTGCTTGCATTAATTGTGGCCGAGTTCACTGCCGGGTTGGACGAGAAAATATTAAATACACCGGAGTTGGTTAAATTGCCGGTGAGGTTTAATGTATCCAGCATTGAGGCATTCTGCGAGGCACGGACGCCTTCGGGGATGACCAAATTGCCCAGCCCGTTGGCGGCGTAATATTGCAAATGCAGTCCGCCGCCAATAGCTGCTCCGAGGTCGCTTAATTGTAAATACTGATTGCCTGTATTAACCACCTGGCGGACAGCTACCATTTCAGCTGCTGTGAGCATGTCGGTTGGGCTAATAGTCCGGGCTAAACCGGCTAAATCAATTGTCGCCTGACCGGTTGGCAAAACATCGGCGGCAGAAACATTTCGCTCGGTAGAAGAAAGATCAAGGTCAATGGGACTGGCTTGTGCCGGAGGCGCTTCCTGCGCGTACGCAGGCGAATAAGCTGCCCAGGGACAGAGTAGCTGGAGAACCAATACAAAGATTAGAGTGCGTCCCATGCCCATGTGCATTCCCCCAAGGGAAGAAGCTGGACCGCCCGTTTTGCGTCGCTGTTAACGTAGGTTCCGCCACGGAACCGTCTATATCTACATATACCTCAACTCTTGACTACTTAAACTAAGTTTTAAATATTGCCATAAGAATTAGGCGTCGAATTTCATGGCTCAATACTACTTGCCGGAGAAGGCGCTGTGAGAGCCGGTGACGGTCATCAGGCAGGCTGCCGTTTTGATTAGCTTGTCGGCTAGTTGTGGCAGCTTAATTATTCACTAGCAGTCAAAAATACTCGCGAGTATTTTAACTAGTAGGCAAAAATACTCGTATAATAGTAATCATGAAATACCGTAAGCGCTACTTGGCTAGTCGGATTGAAAAAGACATCCAACGAAAAATGGTGTTTGTTGGTGGTCCGCGCCAAGTCGGTAAGACAACTTTAGCTCAGCACATTTCAGGCATGGAAAAGAGAGGCTATCTTAATTGGGATAACGCCGAACATCGAGAAAGGATTCTCAAACAAGAGCTACCGCCATCGAAGGTCTGGGTGTTTGACGAAATCCACAAATATAGAGGTTGGAGGAATTATCTCAAGGGACTCTATGATGTTTTCGGCAGGGAGCACCAGATACTGGTGACAGGAAGTGCCAGGCTCGATTTGTATCGCCATAGCGGTGATTCACTGCAAGGTCGATATCATTATTTGAGATTACATCCACTTTCGGCGGGTGAGCTTAAGATATCTTCCAGCAGGGACTTTCAACGCCTGCTTAATTTAAGCGGTTTTCCCGAGCCTTTCTTTGGTGGTTCTGAGGTCGAAGCAAGACGGTGGTCGCGGGAATTTCGCCAGCGATTAATTCGAGAGGATGTACTCAGTCTTGAGCGGGTGGATGACCTGAGCCGACTTGAACTTTTGATGTTGAGACTTCCAGCATTAGTTGGTTCTCCTCTTTCCATCAATGGATTGCGCGAGGATCTTCAGGTAAGTCATAAGGCTGTATCCAACTGGCTAAATATTTTTGAACGGCTGTATGCAATTTTTAGAATTTCTCCTTTTGGAGCGCCTAAAATTCGTGCTGTGAAGAAAGAACAGAAGCATTATCATTTCGATTGGAGCTTGATTGAGGACCCAGGTTTTCGCTTTGAAAACCTGGTGGCAAGCCATTTGCTTAAATGGGTACACTTTATGGAAGACACCCAAGGACGTGATCTTGAACTCCGCTATTTTCGTGATGTCGATGGGCGTGAGGTGGATTTTATTGTGATTGAGAAGAAAAATGTTCTGTGGGCCATTGAGTGTAGGTGGGATGATACTGAAATTAGTAAGAGCCTGAAATATTTCCGGGCGCGTTTTCCATCTTGTGAAGCGTGGCAAATCTCCGCTATAGGAAAAAAGGATTATATTTCGGGTGAAGGCATACGTGTTTGCCCGGCTCTGCTCTTTCTGCAGAATCTAGTCTAGGCGACCGAGTATTGTTTACTTGCCGGAGAAGGCGCCGTGGGAGCCGGTGACGGTCATGAGGCAGGCGGCTGTCTTAACGAGCTTGTCGGCTAATTGCTTGTCGGCCGGGGATTTCGATTGGACGAGCTTGGTTAGGACATGAGATTTTTCGATGATGCTTCTGTAGTTCGGTTTCACGTCATCACGTTTGCGCCCTATTCCAGGCTGGGCAGATAACACATCGAATCTATTAACAAGCCTGTCGATCCAGCGAACAGCCGCATCAGCATTGTCTTTTGCTATGTAATCATGGATTTCCTGTAAATCGTTACGCGCTGAAACAGAGATGATGAGCCGCTTCAAAGTGTCTTTTTCTCTTGAAATGCTTTGTTGCGCTCTTTAAGCTCAGCAATAACCTGCTCGGACGGAATGCCCTCGCCCCTAGCGAGTTCATCCTCGCCTTTTTGAAGTTCCCGGCGCAGCCATTGGAGTTTCATTTCTTCAGCCAGTTGTTCTTGTTCGTCTTGGGATAACTGGTCAACGAGCTTAAGAACCTCTCCAACTGAAACCCGCTCTGGATTTGATTGAGCCATAGTTCATTACCTCTTTGCCTACCAGTATAGGGCATCTTCTGTCTTTCGGGACGTCGTTTTTTGAATTTGATTCCACTGGTTTCCGAGTCTTGCGCCTTAAGGCGCGAGATTCTTCGCTAGCTCAGAATGACGGATCCACGGTTCTATTTGCCGGAGAAGGCGCCGTGGGAGCCGGTGACGGTCATGAGGCAGGCGGCTGTCTTAACGAGCTTGTCGGCTAATTGCCTGTCGGCCGGAGACTTCGATTGGACGAGTTTGGTTAATACATGAGATTGCTCGATGAGGGTCATATGAGAAAACTCGGAGCGGCTCATTGCGTGGCCAT
>SBAT01000211.1 GCA_005240105.1 Chloroflexota bacterium | reverse complement strand
CATCCGACTGGATGGAGTTGGAAAAACAAAGAGGCATCTCAATCACCTCCACCGTTTTGCAATTCGAATTCAACGGCTACTGCCTCAACTTGCTGGATACCCCTGGTCACCAAGACTTCAGCGAAGACACTTATAGAACTTTAGCTGCTGCCGACAACGCAGTAATGCTAATTGATGCTGCCAAAGGTCTTGAGCCGCAGACAAGAAAACTCTTCGAAGTCTGCCGCATGCGTCACATGCCTTTGTTCACCTTCATCAACAAGTTGGACAGACCGGGCAAGGAGCCATTGGAACTCCTCGACGAAATCGAGAAGGAATTCAATCTACCTACATATGCAGTCAACTGGCCTGTCGGCACAGGTGATTTATTTCAGGGTGTGGTCGATCGTCGCACGCGCATGATCCACCTATTCCAGAAATCAGCACGCGGCAAGACCAAGTCAGAAGTTGTCGCCTTGCCATTCGATGACGAAGCCGTCAAAGCTCTGGTGCCCGGCAGCGTCTATCGGCAAGTAGCAGAAGAATTGGACATTCTCGATGCGGCAGGGTCCGAATTGGACATTGCCAAATTACACGCAGGCAAACTGACACCAGTCTACTTCGGTAGTGCCGCCAACAACTTTGGTGTTGAGCTTTTCCTTGAGTCATTTATTGAAAAGGCACTGTCGCCAGTTTCCTTCGAAAGCGATGAAAGCATAATCGAACCGGAGTACCCACACTTCACCGGCTTCGTATTTAAATTGCAAGCGAATATGGATCCCCGGCACAGAGATCGCATTGCCTTTGTGCGCATTTGCTCCGGCATGTTCGAAAAGGGCATGGTCATCCAAAACAAGCGCACCGGCAAGACAGTCTCCTTGAACCAACCAAAGAAACTCTTTGCTCACGAGCGCGAATCAATTGATCGCGCCTACCCCGGCGACATCATCGGCTTAAGCAATCCCGGCGCCTTCTCCATAGGCGACACTCTCTACGTAGGTCCTTCCGTCCGCTACCCAGGCATTCCCAGTTTTGCTCCAGAGCTCTTCGCCATTCTAGAAAACAAAGAGCCAAGCAAGTACAAACAATTCCACAAAGGCATTTCCGCCCTGCAAGAAGAAGGCGCAATTCAAATACTCTGGCTCAAAGAAACCGACGCCCGCTATCCGGTATTAGCGGCCATCGGACACCTGCAATTCGAAGTCGTGCAATTCCGTCTAGAATCCGAATACAACGTTACTTCCGTGCTTAGACCAATCGAAGTCGCCCAAGTCCTCTGGCTCGAAGACGGTTGGGAAGCATTTGAAACTGCCGATCGCGACAGATGCAATTTCATGGTCGCCGCCGACAAAGACGACGAGCCAGTGCTGTTATTCAAACGCACTCACGAATTGCAGTGGTTCAAAGACAAAAACCCCAAACTCCGCCTCTCCCCCGTCAGCCCCCGCACACTAATGACGAGTAGATAGTTCCTCGCTTTGTCTCCTCTTCCACCTCTTGACTTGCCTTTCGCGCTCACTGAAAACACATCTGCAAGTGTTATACTTTCGACTGCAAAAAAGAGCGCGTGCCCGCAACAAGCCGCGCCTACTCAACACACCTGAAACAGGTGCGAGGATAACACTGTGAAAAATCTTCTTGGCAACGTACTGGTATCTCTCGTTCTAATTACTAACTTTCTCTTACCAGCCTCAGCCGCGCAAAACGTGCCACTCTACACCCTGCCAAAGTTGCGCAGGACTCCCGAGCAAAAACAACTCCAGGTAGCTTATCCGGACAAATACCCATTCCCTCTGGTCAGCATTCAATTTCCGGCCGATCATTCAGAGACTCTCGTCGATGAAATCGCCAAGTTTAAGTTGCTGAAGAAAGAAAAGAAAGAACACGTTACCCAGCTCGTAGATGAACAAGTCATCAAATCAACATATCTGGCCTGCCAGCTCTATGAATACCTGAAGACCTGCCTGCCGGAAAAGTCAGTCATTCTGGTACCCACCAACCTGCAAACTGATGGCAACGGCAAGATCATAAGCTTTCCCGTAAACAAACCTGTACCGGCAGTAGTGCAAGTTGAATTGTTTTCGCATATCAATCTTCTGCGCCTGAAAAGACCGGAAGTGACCATCTGCCAACCGGATACATTCGGCGAAAAAGCGCTCACCGGCATTTCCGTTTCCGCAGTAGTAGATGGGAAGCGAGAAATAATTGCCAGAGACAAACTGAAACAAAGCATTGAATCGTTCTACAACGTTCAGTTAGGTCGCCAGAAAGAAAAGAATTTAAAAACGGCCAACGCAGTAAGGAAAATCGCTATCAAACACGATTTCCGCTTCCTGCCAAAGGATATCGAAGCGGAAGCAAACGATGGTTCAACCCCAGAAGCAAAAGCTGGATCAAAAGCAGTAGCAAAAGACAGATCCAAACCAGCCGGAACAGCCGCACGAGATCAATTGCGCTGTTATGGCAATCTAATTGTTGAGACACTTAACAAGCAGGACCTGGAAAAGCTTAGACCGGTTCTTTTGTCCGAATATGTGGATGACATTGCTCCAGACTTTGCTCAATCCCTGAGCACAAACACAAAACCTGCGGATCTCGAGCGCAAAGAGAAATTCTTCAATTACTGCCTGTCCGCTATGCGCGAGCAATTATTCGTCAAAGAGTCAGACTCCCTGGCTGAAGTTATATACACCGGCGACTTCGGCAAGCAATTCCGCACGGCGGTTAATTCCGAATATCAATACGAAAAGAAAACACTTGACTCGCAAAGACGTCAGGCGCTGGCAATTGCTCTCTGTGGTGCCACCGCTGGAGTTGGACTTGTGGCCATGGCAGCGGCTGCTCCAATTGCCGCATTTCATATGGCTATCGCCGGCGCTGCCGCCACTGTAGCCGGACATGAAGCAACCCTGCAAAATAAGATGCGCACAGATTTCAAAAAAACCTGGGACAACAGTCACCAGGCTCAAGTCACTTGCCTGATGACGCTTGATAATGACACCATTGAAGTACGCGGCGATGGAGCGGAAGGTTTTCGCAAAAGCATGAAGGATGCGTACGAGAAGCGCTTTTCAAATGCAGCCACTGCTACGGTTACTGGAACCTTGTAGGTTAAAAATGCCACTTAAACATTTGACACTTAAGTTACTGACTGTAATTGTCGCCCTGTCTCAGCTTTGTTTATTTTGCCCGTCAGCTTATGCGGCATCTGATCCATCAATCTCAAAGCAGCTATACACCGAAGCCGGCTTCGACACTGGCGATATGATTGTAGATGCCATCATAGAGAAAAAACTGGGTGACCAAAATTTGCCTTTTGCCCAACGTGAATTGTTCGCTCTCATAGTGAAGACCGCCATGCGCAACGACATGGCTCATCCCACCGATTATCCCAAAGAATATCTCCGCGAAGACCTTTTGCAAAATATTCTCAAAGAAGCACTCAAAGGCCGCGTTAATCCCTACAGCCGGACTCTCAACGCCGCACAAACTT
>SBAT01000272.1 GCA_005240105.1 Chloroflexota bacterium | reverse complement strand
GTAGGCCTTGACCGACAGCGTGGTGACGATCTGGTCTTTGCCCGCATCACTAACCGCTACCCGCAGTTTCTGTATGTCTAGCGAATCTTTAATCCTGACCTGGCCTGTCATCTGTTTAATGTCCTTCATCAGGTCGATGCCGGTCACTTCCAGGCCAAGGATCGTACCCTTTGCAAGTGTAATGTCTTTTGCCGTGCTTCCTTTATCACCAGGCTTCTTCGGATCAGGGGGCACAGCATCCATGTGCGCGTGAATATCGGTAGCATTGATCTGCGCCACGCTGAGTCGCACGATCTTGAGCTGTTTGAGTTTTCCGCCTTTGCCATCTGCCTCTTTCTTGCCCTGTATGACTTCGGCAGTGAGCGTCACACCTTGTAAGGATGCTTGACCGTTTATCTCAATGCTCTTATTACCGTCAGTCCAACGGCTCCGTCCCACAGTGAGATCGGCGAGGCTGATGTTGCTGAGTGTGTATTTGGTCTCGCCGTTTTCTAAATCCTCCTGTGTTACCGCACCTTTCAGCCTGCGAAACGAGACGTGAATGTTGTTCGATGTGCCGGGCTGGAGAATCTCGCCTTTTGTGAGGTTCAGATCACCAATCGAGAAGACCCGTTTGCGGTCAGTAACGAACTCCGCCGACAGGTTGTTGCCATTCAGCGTTCCTTTTGCGCGGAGGCCTTTGACCAATGCGTTGATCTTGAGGTCATTCAGACTGTCGGCAACGACCTTCCCAGTGATCTTTGCACTCTCGTCTTTTCCTTTCGGTAAGTCGATTGTGAGGTTAGTGATGTGAATACCGCCCAACCCGCCAGATTCGACCACCACGCTCAGGCCAGAGGACTCATCTTCGTACCCGAGTTGATCGGCCAGGATTGCGTTGAGATCAAGCTTAGCGATGATGATTTGCTCTTCGCTGATGAACGCGTTTACAGTAAGGCCTTGCAACCGTGTCTCACCACGAGAAAAGGCATGGCGCTGACCGTCTCGCCAATCAAGGCCTTGCATAGCAATAGAGTCAATATAGATGCCGTCGAGTTTCGTGCCTGCCTTAGAATGTTGTATGCGTCCACCAGTCTCACCGATGTTTACCTTGCTGCCAGACAAGCCCGGAATACCGACGTTTACACCCGTCGCACCGCTAAACATGCGTTTGCCGCTTGAGCCGCCACGTCCCTTTATCTCGATCCCATTCTCAAACGCACTCGCGGGGTCGTAGGCTTCTGACAACACATCACCCAAGCCGAGGACATCAACATCCAGGTCGTTGATCGCTAGGCTTTCGGCAACCAGCCCCTCAGCCCAACGGTCAAGCTGTTGTTGGGCCTGATTGCGCCGATCCTGTGCCGCCTGCTTTTGCTTCTGCGTTTTCGCTTTGGCCAGAGCAGCTTCTGCGTCGGCGACCTCTTTGCGCAGCTTCTCTAGCCCGGCCAATTGTGCCAAGACCGCGTCGAGGCGTTTCTGCTGCGTCGCTTGGCGCACGCCGAGCGATTGTAAGTAGTCACGCTCCTTGACGAGTAGGTCTTCGAAGTTGCGCATGTGCACCCCTTCCACCAATATGAGCTTCGTAGTGACGCGCGCTGAGGCGTTGCGCGCACCGACGTCGAGACTGGCTTCGTCAATGCCCATCAGCGTCGCGCGATCAACCTCCAGTCCTAGCTCTTCGTTTTTGATGCCGGTGGCGATAACGCTTTCACCTTTGATACCGATCCGCTGCAAGTTCTTACGCCACTCACTCAATCCAGCGACACCATCACGCACATCGATGCCTACCTGCACATGACTTCCTGTGATCTGTTGTATCCGGAAGTCGCCTTTACGTATGTCTTCGACCAGTAACTCATCTGCGCCAACAGCGATACGCTGATTATCTGTGATGCTGAGTATTGCGCCATCCATCACTACCCGACCCACATGTATCTCTGACTTCGCTTCGATCTCATCAAGCTCGCGCTCTATTCGCCGGAAGTCATTCTGCTGTTTCGCGGTCATACCAGCGATACCAGGATCAGCGAGCAGCGCCTCTCGCTGTTCAGCCAGTTCCATGCGGCGTCGCAATCGCTTAAGCTCTTCCTGGTGGCTCTTGCGCCAGGGCTCATGTTTAGCGGCAAATTTCTCAAAGTCTTTTTTCGCGTCTTCAGCTTTGGGAATCGCCCCCTTGAGCATAAGGGAAGGCAACTCGACGTGACCAATGTCGAGTGTGAACACATCCTGCTCTTTGCCTGCGCCTTTGATAACTGGCCGGCCTTCTTCGCCGGTGATGAAGTTCCTGATCTTGTCGGAATCCATGAGTAGGCCGAGCGCGGCATTCACCGAACGTCCCTGGCCATGAATATCGGTCAGTACATGCTCACCACCTGAGATGCCAGCGATCCCCTTAAGGCTAACACTGCCCACGTCCAGCACCGCTCCTGACAGTTGCGCCTTTAAGCGTCGCAATCGCAGACGGTCGTCCCGAGAGAACGATTTCGGCGAGCGCTTTTGCAACGCCTCCAGCCGCGCCACTTCCTTCTCGTTTTGGCTTAGCGTCTTCAACTCAGCTTGTGTGTGATCTCGTTGTTGCTCAAGCGAACGGATCTGTCGGCTCAGGCTCTCACGTTTGTCAGGTGCGACACGACCGAACTCCTCGCGTGCTTTGCTCAGGCGCTGTTCAATACGCGTCTTCGACAACACCAATGCGTGTCGATACGAACTCGCATCACCACCACCACGGAGCACCAAATTCTTTAGCTCAATAGATTCAACAAACTGGCCACCACTTGTTGTCACCCCCAGCAGCTTGAGTGAATCGAAGACGAAGCGGAATTCCAGCGGCGTGGTTGGCTTCATCAGATTTTCGGCCAATTCGGAGGTACTTCCCGAAAGGCCAGCTTTGGGATCGCCGCCGAAGATGCCGGCTATTCCGTTCCATAACGAACCGAGAAAGACATTCCACGCCGCCCCGAGAGGCAGGCCGATAATCGGGACGGGAATTTTGGCACCGCTGCGTGGGTCCGGCAGTTTGCTCGTGTCGGTTCCCGGGGGCTGAGCGTTGATATGAATGCCACCGACTTTCGCCGAGTTTGCGCTCTTCATCTTATCGGGCGAAATCAGCATCACATCATTCAAGGTCAAATCACTGATGAAAACGTCAATAACTGACGGCTCCGGACGCTTGCCTACACCATAGTGGAGCGACACGATGAGCCCTTGCAGAGTCCCGCGCCCTACCTGAAATTTGAAATCGTCAATCGGATAGTTGATGGTGTCAAAGGAGAGCTTGGGCGCGTTCATCTCCAGAACGCCGGTAGCAGTATCCCATTTAACGATAGCGAAATTGACTCCGGCCTTATTCTCACGTGCCGCTTTGCCTTCGGCGCCGAGCTTCTTCAGCTCAGTGAAGCGCACGCCCATAAAGGCACCGCCGAACATGTCTTGCAGCTCGACCAGGTTCAACCCTTTGCCGCCTATGCTCTTCGTGGCGACTTCTACATCGTCGCTACTAAAGACGAAGTCGAGCCCTTGAATACCATAGCGATAAATGGCACCTGAGAGCCCGCGCTCATACCAAGCCGTGCCTTCCAGAATTTCTGGCAAGTAGCGGTTACGTGGACGGCCCTTGTTATCCTTGCCGTCCGGGTCGAACAACATGAATTTTTCGACCAATGATTTAAGCCATTCCTTCTTGTATGCTTCGCGCTGTCGTGATTGCGTAAACACGAACTCGTGTTCACCGGCAGCAATCGCCATTCTGATGAGGCCGTCGAGCTGACTCACACCTCGTGCAGACCACACTTCGTCGGCCAACAATTGCGACAACAACGTGTTACGATCCGTCTGAGCTTCACCGCCAGTGTAGAGATTCATCGATTCAGACTCGCGTTGCTGCTGCGACATCTTCTCCATCACCAGCGACCAGTTAGAGCCGCCGTTGGCGCTGAAGAAGGCCTGACGCGAGTGGGGCGGCATCGCCTTCACCAGAAGAAACGCAAGATAAGCGTCTTCGCTGTCGACCGGAACCCAGAAAGATGTGCTTGCTAAATCCTCTGCTAATTCCTCATTCTTGAAGGGTGGGCGGAAACTAATGAGCGTAAAGAATACCCGGCGGATATTGCCCTCAACGTAGAGCGACTTCACAGGGACTTTGCGGATCAACATATCCAGGTAATCAAACTGCTCTTCGTGTTCTGGCTTATCGTCTGGCTTTTCGCTCGGAATGGTCTTGATCCCGATCAACTGGTCAGCGATGGCACGCAACTCAGCTCTGCGACGCAGGTAGGGAATCAGCATGCTCAGAATAATGAAGACATCCTCCTGCGATTGCCGGTGTGCTTCCTCACGGGTGTACGTCCACCAGCGATCGATCGTCCTCTTGATGACTGAGACAATGTCTTGCAGCGCCTGCGCACGCTCGCCGGAGGTATAGGCTTTTTGCGCCTCAGCGCGCTCGGCCTGCAGTTGTTTCTCCTGTTTCAGCGCCTCTTCCAACTGCTTCGCTTCTTCGCGCGGGTCGGCAACGAAGGTCAGGATCTCTTCGATCTCATCGCGTTTCTTGCCTTGCTGCAACTGCCTGCGGTCGGCCGCATCCATGCTCTGGATGGCGTATTGGGCGGCGGTGGCTTCCAGTAGACTGAGTTGTCGCAAGTCCATCGTGCTGAAGGCGGTGCGCAGTTCGCCGGTGTATTTCTTCAACTCTCCTTTGCTGCTACCCCAGTAGACTGCCAGGACTTGTGGGCGCTGGCCCTTATAGTGGTCTGTGTCCAGGTTGTCGAGCAACCGGTTGCGATACTTGCCCGGCAGCGCCGCTACCAGTGATCGGGCGATTACCATGTTGAAGGTTTGCAAGATGGTGAGCACCTTGCGCACGTCTTCGTCCGTGATCATCCAATCGAGAATGCCATACGACAGCAGGTCTATCATCCGCGCTAGCTCGCTGTGGTGCGTTTGTGCGACCAGGGCGTCGAGTTCCTTTCGCTCAGCGCCCAATTGTTCCGCCATGTCACCTATGTCGGCGATGCCCGAATCGGCTGTGATCACCCAGTCAGGCAGCGTGACTCTTGGCCGTGCGAACGCGCCGCCCGAAACAAAGGACTGGCCGATTCGATCAGCCTCTATCTCTGCATTCGCCAGAACTTTTGCTAGGCTCGATTCTGTTTTGTGGCTGCGTCCGCTGCTATTGCGCTGTGCGACATGTGTCACCTCATGGCCCAATAGGTAACGGCCTTCGCGTGTTCCGGGCCGGTAGAATTTCGGATTGAGGTAAACCACGCCGCCGTCCATTAGCCCGCGCGCTCCGCTTTGCTGTGTTCGACGCTCGGCTTCGGCGTTCACGTGGATATCAACATCGTCGGCTCGAATGCCAAGTTGCGCAGCCAGCAGTTGTAGCAACTGGCGTGTCGCTTCGGCGCGCTGAGGATCGGTATCGGCGATGTTGACATCCGCTCGAAGGCGCGCGAAGTCGAGGCTTTTCTGTTCGTTGGTGTCATCAATCTTGGATGCGGGCATGGGCGCATCGGACGGCTTTGACGTATCGAGTCTTGTCACTGCCGCGTGTTTCCAATCAGCCCCAGGCCGGTTTTGGAACGCGCTAACCTTCTCTCCCTCTGCAATGTGGGGGTGTTGCCGGCTACCGCTCTGCTGGGACGTAGATGTTGCCGAAGCTTTACGATTTTGCGTTTGTGCAGCCTGTTTCATGGACTACCCGTATCCTTTGTTTGCATGATCACGTTGCTGCAGATCAACTACATTATTAGCGTAACTAAGCCATTGCTTTTCCTTCCATAGACTTTTAATCATTGCTAATGCTCCCATACACAGAACGGGCAATTTGCTGACCGATAGTATCGGTGTTTGTGTTAGCTCCCAGCGAGATAACAGTGTTAGCACGCAGGCTTGGCAGAGCACCACCTGATTGAAGTAATCCGGTAATTTCCCCTGCTGTAAGGAGGCGAACCAGTTCGGATTCAACTGCTGTTTGTATGCGCGATGCGTCCCGCCGGGAAACAGGTAGGCCATCTAGGACTAAGCGTTCAATATGCAGATTGATATTCATGTCCTCTCTCTCACTGCTTCCACTATCCGAAATTCCGCTTCGTTTATAGCCTTGTCCATTTTCCTGAATTCGCAACGGGCTGCTTCCATGATAACGGACATCGTGACTTGCCCAGGTTGCCGCGCTGCTGCCAAAAACGCTGCATTCAGGGCAATGTTGTGAATACTGCCACCGGTCAAGTTGAAGCGTGCCAAATGTTCATAATCCAGCACGTCCACGGGTGTTTGTGACGGAAAAACTGTGCGCCACATGTCGCCTCGCTCCGACGCACCCGGAAACGGGAAGTTGACAATAAAGCGTAATCGCCGTACGAAAGCCTGGTCTAGGGAACTTTTCATGTTAGTAGCCAGTATCGCCAGACCGCGATAAGCCTCTATGCGTTGCAACAGGTAATTGATTTCGATATTTGCGTAACGATCATGGCTATCTTTAACTTCGCTACGTTTGCCAAACAGTGCATCGGCTTCATCGAAAAACAATACAGCCCCACCGTCTTCCGCAGCATCGAACAGGCGGCGGAGATTTTTCTCCGTTTCACCGATGTATTTGCTGACTACTGCGGAAAGATCAATGCGGTAAAGATTTAGACTCAGCGCATTAGCGATAACTTCAGCCGCCATGGTTTTGCCCGTGCCGCTTTCGCCCGCGAACAGCACGCTAAGCCCCAGTCCGCGGTTCATTTTGGCAAGAAAGCCCCAGTCGTTATAGACCTTGCCGCGTTGGTTGACTTGATCGGTAATTTGCCGCAACAATGCCAAAGGTTCCTTGGGTAACACTAAATGTTCCCATCGGGCTTTGGCTTCAATCCTTTGCGCCAACTGGTCCAGCCTAGGGCTTGTTTTAATAAGGCAGGCTTGCCAGACGCGTTGTTCCAGATTGTCAGGCTCGGTCTGTTCTGCCAAAGCGGCGCTGGCAATTTGCTGAATAGAGGAAAAATCCAGGCTAAACTGCCCGGCAAAGCGCGCCGCCATCTCGTCGGATGCCGGCCCCAATGCGTCATGCCAGGCGGTTTGTTGTTCGCCGGCTGTAGGTTTGTTTATTTCCAGGGTCAAGCTGTCGAACTCGGGCCGAATGTCCCGAGTGCCAATCACCACGATACCTCCACTACTTGCAAAAAGTCGTTGCAGCACGGCTCTTGTTTGTATCGAGGTATCGTCCGCTTGATGTGTATCAAGATAAAGCGCGAGGGGTAACAATAGGCGTTCACGTCCCCATAGGCGAAGGAGATTCTCCAGTTCGCCAGTTTGAGTGGGTAATGTTTCAACCGGAAATCGTACTATCTGTAACCCCAGTGGAGACAATGCATGACGGGTTATCGCCAACTTTGCCTGTGTGTCGGTACCGGTAAGTTGAATGATAAGATAACGTTGTCCGGCATTATTCGAATGCACGTCAAGGTAATGACGCAGCCTTTGGGCTGCTTGCAGTTGAGAGGGCGCCAGTGTTGCCGCATCGGTATCGGCAATTTCCAAGGGAATGACAAATGGTAGCAACCTATCGTCCAATACATGTTTGGGTTCAACCAGGTAATTGACGATGCGCTCGTCAGCGCGTAAAGCACTGGTAGTAAGAGACTCAGCCCCGGGTTGATTAATTTCTAATAAGCGCCAATAACGTAACGGCCTATCCGCAGAAAGAGCATCCCACTCAGGTTCTTCAAATAATTTCAACGCTAGAGAAAAAGTTGGGTAAGGCTTATAAGGGTTATTCTGAGCTTTGGCGCATAGGGCGGCAGTTTTGCCATCCAGCTCCATCGCTGCACAGAGCAATAACACTTCCTGTTCAAAGCGTGTCAGATCAAGTCGGCGGCTTATGAGAAGCAAAGCGGGGGGCGGTTCGGCCGTTTCCGCCGCAGTCATTTTTTCAGCGATTTCCGCTATGGCATTATCTTTGCCGGCCTGATCGTTTTTTGCCGATGGTTCAGGACCGGTTCGCTTAAACCAACCAGTCTTCTCGTTGTCGCTGGTCGGGACAGGTTCCAACGCTGCAATTTGCCGTTCCAGGCGCAAATGCAACCAGCTTAATTCTACTTTGTTAAATCAACATCGCCCTATCATGTTGAAAAAACCAATTGATTTTTAAACGCATAATCAATCGATGCTTGCCTCCTCCTGTGT
>SBAT01000349.1 GCA_005240105.1 Chloroflexota bacterium | reverse complement strand
GAGGAACACTTGAAGCCGGCGCCGTCAAAACCTAAAGAAGTATCCAAAGCGCACCCAATAATCAAAGAGCCTCCTCCAAAAATTTGCGATGAACCACCAAGTGTTTATACCGTTCCTCACAAAAGAAACTCTTGCACATTTAAAGTGCCGACTAAATGCGGTTCAGTAAAAATAGTGATAAAAGATCATAACGGTCGCTCAGTAGCGACACAAAATGTACGCTGCAACCCTAAGCCTCCGATATCGCCTTTAAAATGTTCAATACCAGTATCAGGAACTTGTGGCAAGTCTTTATGCATACCAGGACCATATGACGGCAGAACGTCCACCTGCAAAGTTGCCGTTAACAATAAATCCTGTGCACCTGTAGCAATTTCACCTCGCAAATATATTGCCAGTATGCCTGCCAATTCCCCCGGCAAATGTAACATTGCCGTGACCAATCATGGAAAAGTAACCCAAGCAATAATCAATTTAGCTCCAGCCAAAAATGTGTCTCCCAACCACACAAATGCCGCCCGCGTACCGGAACAACCAGCTAAACGCAATAGTTATTACTTCAGACGGTCCGGTCCTTTTATTGAAGATCAGCCGTCACTCTCACCCGAACATTCTATGAAAGTGGTGCAAGATCCTAGTCAAGTCACTTTTATATGGACCGGTCCGTCAGTTCATGATCGAGACGGACAAAAGAGTAGGGGTACCTTCAGCTGCTCGGCACCTCCTGAAATTATTCGTATAGGAGACAAAATTTCCTTTACCGGAAGCGTAACCGGAGACAGACACTATGTACCATCCGCAAGCCCTGCCAGCAGCTCGCCCTGGTTAAAAGTTGTTGGTCCACTAATTACCTGGGGAAACAGTGGTTCCTTTGTCGAGTCGGGCTCTGTAACGTACGAAGTAATTGACGCTAAAAAACTATACGACGATTATTACAAACAGCATCCTGAAATGATAGGTAAGCATCCGCCACTTAGTAACGATATTGAATTTAGTGTCCTAACTGGAAACCCACGTGGCTATGGCCGGTCTTACCTCAAGTGGAAATATGTAATCGTCAACGAATGAGCGCTAGATAATCTATTGCCACTCTAAGGTACTGGCAGTCTAGGTTTTGTATCATGCCAAGACTTCCTTATATGGGTATTGGACGGATCTCTTTGCAACATGCCTAGTTCAGACTCCAATCAGCCTCTCAAACGGCAACCTGGCTCCATTTTTAAGCGCCTGCCAATCCTTGGTGCGCTAGGCATTGTGCTGGCGGTCAACGTATTTTTGGCTGCCCTTAATCCCTTGCAAAAGGTAGATCCGGAAAGCCTGCCCGTCGGTCATGGTTGGGCATGGTGGGCTGCCAACGAATATTCAAAGCCGGAAAAATCATTCAACACTGTTGTATTTGGTTCATCAGCAATGATGCATCCTCTATGGCTAGGCGAAGCAACTTTTCGCAACGAAGACGTTGATTTGGTTGTCGACCATCGCAGTCGTTGTCTTGAAGAAGCAATTAAAAAAAATGCTCCGGGCACACAACCAAGTTGTTTCAATTTTGCTATGCCGGGAGCAATGCCATCCGACGATTACATGATCATGAAGGCGCTTTTTAAATCAGACAAAAAGCCTAATCTTGTGGTCATTACCCTGCATCCACGTGATCTTATGGATAACACTTTTGGTAGTGCATCTACTTCCCGCCACTACAAGTATTTGTCGCGCTTTGTCGACACAAAGCCGGTACTCGAATTGGCAACGCCGGAACTTTGGCGCAGACTTGTATATCAACTCGAACAAACTTTATTCATTAAGAGCAAGAACCATGATATTCAATTGGTGGCATCAGAAAAACTTGATTCACTCTTGCAGCCTCTATTGAAGCAGTTGCCTAAAAGCCAGCTTGACGCCAAAGACAACGAAGATAGAAAACTAGCTATCTATGTTGACGAATTACAACAAGGTGTCTGGATTGCCCATCCGACTGCTCCTTATCACTTCATAAATGCAATGGATGATTGCCAGAGGCGCTTCAAGAAATCAAACGATGCCCAGTTTCAGAATCAAACAACTTGGCTGAAGCTTTGTCTTTCCACTTGTAAGCAAGAAGGCATTGCCGTGCTATTGGTTAACACACCAGTCACTGCTCCGGTTAAGCAATTGATGCCACCAGGCACCTACGATAGACACCTGAACACAGTTAAAGCCTTAGCTTCTGAATACAACTGCCCGTTCCTCAATGCTGATGAACAAACTCATTGCGAGCAAACGGATTTTACTGATTGGATTCATATGAATGGTGATGGCGGACAGAAAGTATTGAATACCATAGGTACATTCATTGCTAACAACCACCAGTTAAGAGCTGCATTACCTGTTTCGCCCACACAACAGCTGGCAGGCAAGCCGGTCCATAGGATGTAGTAACGTGTTATTTAACAGCCTAGCTTACTTGATTTTTCTGCCGATTGTAGTCGGGCTCTACTGGCTTGTGCCGGTTAAAGCAAGAATACCCCTACTTTTAATTGCCAGCTATGTCTTTTACATGTTTTGGAAACCAATCTATGGTCTTTTGATATTGGCATTGACCTTAATCAATTACGCTTTGGGATTGCTGCTTGCCAAAACACCGCACAAGAAGCTTGTATTGACCTTGAGCATTGTCATCAACGTTGCAGTCTTAGTCTTTTTCAAGTACGCCTATTTCTTGCATGATGCTGCGCAAAACATTTCAAACTTCTTGCATCTGCCCCAACCTCCAGGCTTCGCCTTTAGCATCATTTTGCCTCTGGGAATTTCTTTCTTTGTCTTTGAATTCATACACTATCTGGTGGACATTTATCGTGGCGGGCAACCGGTGCGTTCATTACTTCAATTTGCGCTTTTCCCATCCTTCTTCCCGACGCAAATTGCCGGTCCAATTAAGCGCTATCAAGACTTCATTCCACAATTGAATAAGAAGCTGGCGCTCAGCGCTGTCGAATTTAATGAGGCAATTGAACTAATTCTCTTTGGTATGTTCAAGAAAGTCTGCCTGGCAGACAACCTGGCACCAATTGTAAATCGCTGCTATGCCCACGCGGATATTTTGAACGGAGCCGATCTTTGGCTGGCTGCCTATGCTTTTTCCTTTCAGATTTACTTTGACTTCTCCGGCTACACGGACATCGCTCGCGGTTCAGCCCAACTAATGGGCTTCAAAGTACCATTGAACTTCAACCTTCCTTACTTATCCAATTCCATTACAGAAGTCTGGCGCCGTTGGCACATTTCACTTTCCAGCTGGTTACGAGACTACCTTTTCATTCCACTAGGCGGCAGCAAACACGGCACATTAGCTACTTACCGCAATATATTTATCACGATGTCTATTGGCGGACTCTGGCATGGAGCATCAATGCATTACTTGGTCTGGGGAATGTTCATGGGTCTCTTGTTGATCATGCACAAAGAATGGCGACGCCTGTGTGATGCCGTACCGGCAATTAACACGGTTATTCAAACAAAGCTTTTCAATATTTTTGCTATTGCTTTGACATTCTGCGCCTGGACTGTCGGGCTAGTTATATTTCGAGCAGAGAACATGAAGGTTGCCGGCACCGTTCTGGGCAAGCTCTTCGATCTTAGTCAGGCGTTTCAACCGCCAACAATGTTGACTACGAGCAGCTCCATCCTATTTGCCTTGCTCCCGTTTGCGCTAATAGGATTATTCGCAGCTCAAGTCGTCGTTTCCAAATTGAAACAATCTCCAGGCATAATGCCTGACTTCCCCAGGATTCCCGGCTTCAAGCCAGTTTACCTAGCCATGCTGCTAATAATCCTGCTCGTCAGCTGCCCTGACTCCACACCATCATTTATTTACTTCCAGTTTTAGACAAGCGATCACCTTTGTCATTCCGATGGAGCAAAGCGACTGAGGAATCTGCCGCGCGTTTTCGTAGCTCAAATTGAACGATGAAAACTGGCGGCAGATTCCTCGGCTGACGCCTCGGAATGACAAAACCTAAACCCTTACTGGATTAATGCGCACGTTAGCATCCGGCCAGAGGTTGCCTTTGATGGCGCCGGCGAGCCCACTCTTGCCGTCCACCCAGAATTGACTGCCAACTAGAATAAGTTTGCTGCTGGCGTCTTGCGGGAAGTGTAGAAGAACCGGATCCTCGCCCTTATAACAATTCAGAATGTCCTTCAACCTGTGCAAATCAGCAAACTGCTGCTGATTGGTCAGGAAAATTTCAACAAGCGAAGCATCAGCAACACGGCGCACGCTGCTCGCTAGAACTGAGACTTCGCCTTCATCACCTTTTTTCACTTTGCCCTTAATTAGCAAGAGTGCCTGCGGCGTAAGCACATCGGGTGCAAGCTTATCCAAAAGTTCGCTGTAGATAACAACTTCAGCTCTGGAAGCCAAATCTTCCAGTTGCACAATGCAAAGCAGCTTGTTCTTCTTGGTCAGGCGCTTATCAATGCTTGTCGCTAGACCACCTAAAATGACGGTGGTTCCATCAGATGCTTCACGTATTTCTTTTAAGGCATGAGTGGTTAGCAGTCGCAGACGATTTGCTACTCGTTGAAGTGGATGACTGGTCACGTAGAATCCTAGAAGCTCATGTTCCATCGTCTGCATTTCAGCTTCCGAGTATTCACTGCCATCGCCGGCCAGCTCGATTGTCACCATAGGCGCTGAGCCACCGCTGGACATACTGAAGAGACTTATCTGACCGGAGGATTGCTCAGCTTGCCTGCGTCCTGCCGAATCGACAAGTTTATCCAGGTTGAGCAATGCAGTCTTGCGCGTAACGTCCATAGTGCAGCAGGCGCCGCATTTAACAAGTGCTTCCAGACAACGCTTGTTAACAGTACGATGGTCAATGCGGTTGATGAAGTCTTGCAGAGTGTGATATTTGCCGTCACGTTCTCTGACCGAGACTATTTCTTTGATAGCAGCCTCTCCGACGTTTCTCACCGCGGACAATCCAAAGCGAATGGAGCCGCCATCGGCTGTAAAGTCGGCTCCGGATACGTTTACATCCGGCGGCAATATGTCTATGCCCATCGCCTGGCACTCGGCGATATAGCCTTGCAGCTTGTCCTGATCGCCACTTACGGATGACAGAAGCGAGGTCATGTATTCAACTGGATAGTGCGTCTTTAGATAGGCTGTTTGATAGGTCACGGCAGCGTATGCCTGACTGTGCGACTTGTTAAAGCAGTATTCGGCAAACTGCACCAACTGCTCGAAGAGTTTTTTGGCTACTTCTAGTTTGACGCCGTTTTTGGCACAGCCGCTGACGAACATCTCCGTCTGCTTGAGCATTTCTTCGGGCTTCTTCTTACCCATGGCTCGACGCAATAAGTCAGCTTGTCCCAGCGTGTAGCCGGCAAGCTGTTGAGCAATTTGCATTACCTGCTCTTGGTAGACAATCTGCCCGTAAGTGTCCTTAAGAATTGGCTCCAAGAGTGGCGTCAGGTAAGTAATCTGAGTCTTACCATGCTTGCAGTCCACAAATTTATCGATCATTCCGCTGTCTAAAGGACCCGGTCGGTAGAGTGCAATCAAAGCAGAAATGTCTTCAATGTTCGAAGGCTTCAAGTCGCGAGCAACCTGGCGCATACCTGACGAAGTTTCTAATTGGAAGATACCGGCTAGGTCGCCGTTGCTGATTGTTTGATAAACAGCTGGATCATCAATTGGGATTTTCTCAATGTCAATTTCCACGCCGCGTGTTTGTTTGATGATCTTGCAAGCACGGTCAATCATCGTCAGGTTACGCAGTCCCAAGAAGTCCATTTTTACAAGTCCGACATAAGCCAGATCTTCCATGTAAAACTGGGTAATAACAGTTCCGTCGTTGTTCTTCTGCAAAGGCACAAGTTCTTCCAGCGGCACATCGGAAATAACCACTCCGGCTGCGTGCATACCAAAGGTCTTGTTTATGCCTTCTAGACGCTTGGCCAGGTCGACTACTTGTTTGGCTTCTTCGTTGGTGTAATAAGTTTTCTTGAATTCCGGATGCTCTGTGAGCATATCCTTAAGCGGCGTCGGTTTGCCTCGCACAACCGGCACCATCTTGGCCAACTT
>SBAT01000146.1 GCA_005240105.1 Chloroflexota bacterium | reverse complement strand
TCAACTCATATGCTCAAGTCAACATCCTTCCACCTTGCTGCCAAGCTTGGTCACGTATGCCTATCGGAAGATTCTGGTCCTGCTGATGAGCCTTTTCTAAACGGTCAGCACTATCTAAGTTATTTGAAAGACACCGACGAAATTCTTGCCGATATTACCGACAAGACCAAACTGGGATCAATTTCGAATCAACTTTCTCAGTTGGCTAATACGTACTTGTCTTGGATTGATATTGCCAAACGATGGGAAGCGCTAATAACAAATGAGCCGCAATCCTCACAAGGCTAAAACCAACGCTTATTGCCGAGGAGTACAAATTACCGCAATTTGAAAGTGGATGGGATACCCAGCTATATGCCCTGGAGGCGTAGCTTTGGCAACAGCATCCCACACATCCTGTTCAGTACCAATTTCCCTATTGTCCACGAAAAATCGCATGTCATAGTACGGTCTAAGAAAATCAATTACATCCTTGGGAGAATGACCATATGCTTCGATTTGTCCAGGATGGACTTCGAGGTAGATCATTGGCCGCTGTTCTTCTAGGATTTTAATAGCACCGGACAGAACCTCATATTCGAAGCCCTCACAATCAATCTTTAGCAAAGACACTCTAGATTGACTCAATTCATCATCAAGTCGAACCATTGGCACGGTGACGGGCACAATTTTCTTTTTCACTTCGCCAGCGGAATCTAATTGTAATTGGCTTGTCTCCAACACACCAGTACTGCTCTTGTTCAAATCGCCATGATGTATATAACTAACTATGCTCGTGTCCAGAACAATTTCTTCATTAGCATTGCCGCATGCAGCATTTCGCACCTGGACATTGTCCAATTGGTTGTAATCTACCATTTGTTGCATTACTTGGGCCGAGACTGGAGAAGGCTCATAAGCGACTACAGGCAAACTGGTACATTCCCTAGTCATGAGCACCCATTCACCAAAATTAGCACCAACATCCACAATAGTTCCCTGGTTGATCTTTTGTATTAGTGACTTGAATAATCGGAACTCCGGATAATTCTTCTGTCCGGTAAAAATAATATGTGACCTAAGTGGTGCAAGCCATGTCGCCGGATACAGCAAATAGTACCGCCCGAACTCAATGCCCAGCAGTCCTTCATATGAACTGTAACCTCTAACGAGAGGATATAACCTGTGTCCTACAGGAAGCAACCTGGCAATAAAACGAAGCAACTTGATATGCTCGATTAACTTGATGCTTGCCTTATTAACACTAATCACTCACACCTCCAGTGCAAAATGTTGGTCATCCCTGCATACCGGTATTGTAAATGAGGCAGCCAATGCCAAATCCATCTTGATCCGGTTTATCTACAAATTCATAGTGCTCAAATGAATCTTTGATTTCCTTCCAGAATTGCGGCACGCCACCCGTATAATTTCCAGAGTGAATACCGTACTTTGTTTGGAAGTCCTCACAAATATCATGAAAGACAA
Source organism: Chloroflexota bacterium (assembly GCA_005240105.1). Taxonomy (GTDB): domain Bacteria; phylum Cyanobacteriota; class Vampirovibrionia; order Obscuribacterales; family Obscuribacteraceae; genus SBAT01. Next base: position 7,459 of record SBAT01000146.1, on the reverse strand, counting down.
TAAGTCCGCCATCACGGACCAAGTCTCGATAGTTTTGGAAATCCGCCTTGACTCCGTCATAACTATGGTCACCGTCTATGAATAAGAGATCCAATTTACGCCCGGCTAGTGTATCAACTACACCCTTCTTAATTATTAGTTCTGTCGAGCTGCCTTCAAAGAACTGTAGGCTGCATCCGCGTTGGTTAAAGGCTTCCAGAATAAATACATTGTGCAAATAGATGTCGATGCCCATAAGCATCGTCAATGAGCTAATCGCTTCTTTAAGTAAGAAGCTTGTCCCCGCCTGCGCCATGCCAATTTCTAGAGCGGATTTAGGACTCTTATCCGCTGCAAATTGCAGAAATTTTTCAATCTCACTTCGCTTTTGATGCGGTCCTAATACATCACAAGCAAATTGGAATAAGTGATCAAAGTTTGTGCAAGCTAAATATTGTTCGTTCAACTTCGCCTGGTTGCTGCTGTTAAGCCGAAAGGCAAGCGCGCGCATCTTTTCTTCCAAAGATATTATTGGCTTACGCAACACCTTGTAGCGCAAGAGTCGATTGTGTATTTTGTAGCTCAGCTCATTGATCATTTACTTAATACCCGATCAAATATGTCCATTACTTGATTAGCAAATGTTCTGGAATTTAAACCGGCATCAACCAGGCTTCTGCCTCTTTTCCCCATTTGAAAAGCTTCCTCAGGGTTATCTTTAAAGAAACGAATTGCCTCAACCCAGCCATCTTCATCATTTGGTTCAACCCAGCGACCAACTCCTAATGCCTCTATATCAACATCTATGTAAGGATTTCTTGTCATGACTACCGGCTTTCCCATTCCCAAAGCATCCACCAGGCTGGACAATCCATTAAGATGATCCGCCGAGTATAAAGGTATTGCAAGGGCGCGCGCCTGAGCGTAGATCTTCACCAGTTCCGGATAGGGCAAAAACTTATCGTCAGGTCGCACTGTTACTTCCGTACTTGCATTCTTCAATTCCTCGCTGTAACTGCTATTTAAGCAGACAATATGAGTCGAGGCATTAGCTCTCAATGCTGCTCTAGAGAACATCTTAAAATCACGACCGGTTCTGCCGGCAGCGACAATTGTCTCTCCATTGGTAATGTTCTGCGGATAGAAATTGCTATCTGGTCCCCAAGTAAGTGGCTCGGACTTTCGTCCGCGTTTATTTATGCTCTTACTTAAGACTTCGCTCAAGGCTGGAAAAGCATCGTAACCATGTACGGTCAACCTAACAAATGGTTCTCTTACTGCTGCCAACAAGCCCCTATTCAGCGGCTGGTGAGCTACACAAACAAGCGGTGTCTTAAGCAGTCCAAGAGCACGCATATAACTCAACATGTAAGTCTGCGTCTGGCAAGGAGCATAAATCAAGTCAGCATCGCGGCTGGCCAAGACACGTGATTGCTGCTCAAGATCGCCAATTGGCAGTGGCAATCTCAGCCGGCTATATGTATTCTGAATTGTTGCCAAAAACGGGTCGTGAGCAAAATCAATCAACTCAACTTGATAATTACGCTCACTGAAATAATTTATGCCATAGATGTATTGATCGGGAGTTTGACCGTTTTTGATTTCTTGCCATACTCCGGCAAGAGGATAATTGTTAACAACTAACACACGCGGCATTTAATTAAACCTTCTATTTTTTCGGTTAAAAGCCGAACGCCATAGCTGGTAGTGCGGAGACAGCAAGCTAATTAAGGCAGCCATCGGATCCCCTGCTTTAATGTCTCTTACAGCCAACACCTTTACTGAATAAAATACCTGCCGCAAATATGCAGGCACACTCACGCTTTCACCTTCACCAGCGTGCCAACGCCAGTATGTCTCCAAAACATCTTTCAAATTCCGATGCCTTATATCCACAATGGCCAGTGTCGGATCGAAGATAACATCGTACTGAGCTGCCAGTAATCTATGTCCTAGTTCACGATCTTCGCTGTGCTTGCATATCCGGTTAAAGTTGCCCACCTCTACAACGACAGAGCGGCGCAGAAGACATCCGGCCGTCACCAAAAGTCCATGATGGTTGGATGTAGTACCAGACATCATTTCATAGATATGCCTGTTTGCCCATCTTTCCGAAATGGATTTTGTATGGTTCAAAACAATCCGTCCAAAAACACCGGCGACAGCACCGGTCAACGGCCATGACAATGCATGCTCAAGAAATTTAGGACCGACAACCTTGCTGCCATCAACGCAAAAAACAATCTCGTTACGGGCCATTCTCATAGCCTGCGCTCTGACGGCACCGCGTCCAGTGTTATTGTCGTTGCTGATTACTCTGACGCCGCACTCGCTTGCTACCCGCACCGAGTCATCGGTTGAAGCATCGTCAATCACAAATATCTCATCAATTGGCACACTCTGTGACTGCAACGACTGCAAAGTTTGCGCTATGGTCGAGGCATTGTTATAGCAAGGGACATATGCGCTAATTTTCTCCGGAGCTGTCATTTACAAAGACCCTCCAAAGCTGCATACCATTGACTGCGCAAGCTATCCGGTGAGAATATCAACTCCGAATTTTCTCTATTTTCCTGCGAAATCTTAGTCAAGTCATTATCGGCGCACCAATTGATTTTAGCCGCCAAATCATTTATATCAGGTAAACGCAGATGAGCTTGTTTTACCCATTGGGTAGGGAATGCTCTCCGCTTAAACCAACGCTTGCGCACAAGCAACTCTTTTGTTGTTACATACTCATTCATCGGCGGATAGTCAGTTGTAATGACAGGCATCCCCGTTACCAACGGTTCAAGCACCATAAAACCATTGCCTTCCATTTTTGATGGCTGGACCGCAACATCCCCAGTCATGTATAGCTCGGCGGGATCTGTCAGGTTTCCAACCTGGATCTCAATCCGAGAGTCAAGACTGGGAAGCTCCGTCTCTTTTTGCATGCGGACAAGCAACCTGATGTCATCGCGTTTGACCTTTTTAAAGGCCCGAATGGTATCACGAGTGCCTTTGCGATCCTGTTGATCAACAAGTCCGGCATTATGTACAAAGAGGCGACCCTTGCCTTCAATTAACCGGGCTGGAAAACGACTTATATCAATTGCTATAGGGATATAGACAAGATTTTTCCAGTTATAACTTGCCACCACTTTCATTGTGAAGTGTGATTGGCAAACAAACAAATCAACCAATTGCCATTCTACATCCGTGCCTCTAAACCATTCCCAATTGGGGATGCATACTGTTTTAACATTCAGCTCTCTGGCTATCTTTACCATGCTCTTATGCCAGGCATGCCGTTCGGGAAAGATGATCCCCTGCAGTCCCGAAAGAACTTCCCGAACCTGATCATCGGAAAAATTTGGATCAAGCAATCGTTCACGGTCACCCGTAAGCGGGTAATCAAACAAACGCTCAGAAGGAACGGCCAAATAATAGCCGATATTCAAAACGGACTGTACATCGGACATTTGCCGGCCAAGACCGGAATCGTCCTTATGTCCTACGACTGCCCATTTTGCCGGATCAAACATTCTTCAATTCCTCAGACATAGACATTATCACCGGCATAACTATCTGGCGATAGCGGTCCCAGGTTAAAGACATTGCTTTGTCGCGCGCCTGTTTACCCATCTCCGGCATTTGAGACTTATTGTCAGCGCACCAGCTGATTTTTTCAGCAATTGCCTCAGGAGATCGTATCGGCACCAAAAACCCTGTCTTGCCTTCCTCAATGAGATCATCACCACCGGCGTTAGGAGTTACTATCAACGGCAATCCACAGAGCATTGCTTCTTGTTGCACGAGCGCTCTACCTTCGACAATGGAAGGCAGGACAAACACATCGCAGGTTTGCATCAACCGCAAGACTTCACCATGCGGTCTAGTCGGCTCATAAATAAAATCAGCATATTCGCTTCTGTAGAAATCCATATTGGCGATAGGAGAACCCATAACAACCAGCTCGACATCGCTTCTCTTCAGTAGCCTCATCGCCTGAAACAAGTCAGCAAGCCCCTTTCGTTGACCCATACTACCGGCAAAGAGCACTCTTAATTTGGTATTGCTGCTGTAACTACGCTCTTGCACTGCAATTTCCGGCGTACCAAATTCTGCAATTAGGCAAGTCTTGTTAGCGCGAAAACTTTCCGGCAACGAGTCCCGGACAAACTTACTCGGACAAATAATTGCATCCGCAAGCATTGCTTCTTCTGTCTTGCGTTCCAACTTTTCTTTCGAATCTCTGGTGCCGCCAAGAGTGGGCTCCCAATTAGGCAAACGTGATGCTTCTTCTGCCAGGAGCTTCTGTACTGTTTGCCAATAAGCAATTGGTAAATCGTAGAAGCACTTAACACCTAATTCTCGCGCGGCGGCAAACGTCTGCAAAGCAGCATCTTCATAAGCATAGACACCGGTTATGCCCTCATTCTTGGCGATTTCTTTTAACCGTCCGGCAACTATGCTATCCAGGTCCTTATACACCGCATCAGTAGAAGCAAGACCTGTTTCGTGCTCAACCAGCGACCTAAGTCCTAGTCTTGGTGCAATGAGCCTCAACAACTCCTTAAACGGGTGCACGAATATTTTCTTGCGGTCAATAGGGAATTGTCTTCTAAGCAATTCATCGCCAAAGCTCTTCGGCAAAAGATCAACCAGCAAATCACCTTCATTGAAAGCAAGTGTTGTATGGAACTCTGATAACTGCTCAGCCTGATCCAGTCCTGTCAGAATGGCTCGTAAGAATGCATTACCAGTCGGATGGCTAACAACTATCATGCTTGCCCCTCGACCAGTTGTTTTAGTTTATTGCGAAAATCACCAAGAACCACTTCCTGCGAAAAACGTTTTACATACTGCTTGCCTTTCTCGCTCATCTGAGAACGCCTGTTTTGATCTGCGGCAAGAGTCATAACAGCATCAGCAAGTGCTCGTTCATCATCAGGCTCTACTCGCATGCCGAATTCACCCTCGGCAACTGCTGCAGCCAATGCTCCTTCACCCTGAGTAATGGCTAAGACCGGACGTCCCAGCGCCAGCATCTTCAGTAGCTTACTTGGCAAAAATGCCGTAGCCGCACCCTTCTTCTGTGGAATCAAACAAATATCACTGTCCGTTAAAAACTGCGTATGCTCATCTTCCGGTAAGACATCAAGCAGGATGACATTATTGAGGGCATTTTCAGCTTTGAACTTCTGCAACCTGTCTAGATCTGCACCATTACCGGCAATTACAAAAGTTACTGGTTTGTCGGCAAGAAGCTTGGCTGCTTGCAAAATAATCGGCAGCCCTTGCTTCACACCCATGTTTCCAGCATAAGAAACAAGAGATGTGTTTCCATCGATACCCATTTTTGCTTTCCAAGATCCCAAAGCACTACCTACAGAATCACCAACCCAATTGGGGAATAGGACTACTTTGTCTTTGGCAACCCCTTTAGCTTCAATCAAGCTGCACATTTCCGGACTAATTGCCGAAACGAGCTTGGCCTTCTGGTAAGCAAACTTTTCCAGTGCGTAAAGCAGTTTTAGGAAAAATCCTTGTTTCAACATCAGCAATCCCGCCGCTGCATCAGGCTGCAAGTCTTGCACGTGAAAAATAAAAGGACGGTTCTTGATCCAGCACAACAGCCAAGCAGCAAAACCAAGCAACAAAGGCGGTGAAACAACAACGTATACATCGGCAGCCGGCAATGTAAGTTGCCTTAGGAACGACGAAACAACAAATGACCCCTCGTGCAAAATCCTCAAAAATGGTGTTGGCTTTTCCGGCACAAACAATCCACAGCGCGCAACCGTTACACCGTTAATCGCCTCTGTGCGATAAAGCGGCACATCCTTTTCAAGAAGATGCCATTGGGGGTAGTAGGGGAAACCAGTCACCATCGTGACCTGCTCTCCCCTCTGCGCCAAATATTCAGCCAAGCCCGTGTTATAAACGCCAATCCCGGTCAGCTCCGGCGCGTAATTAATACCGCAAAGATTGATTTTCATTGGCATCACAGATGTTGACAGGCAACACTTAAAAGCATACAAGTAATACATGGAATTTACACGGATTTTGCGACATACAGCGGCCGGTCCTTTACGGGGCATGCTCGATATCCCGGACATTCGGCGTCGCGTGGTCTTCGATCTCAAACAGCGTCATTTCGAAGACTTAGAAATTTCAGTTCCTCTAGGTTTTGGACTGTCAGCGCCAATTTCGTCAGCTGAATTCTGGGTGTCCTTTGAAGAGATCTTTTTTGAACGAGAATATGCGACACTGCTTGAAAACGTCGTCTCCTTAACTGGATTGCCTCAACGCTGGATAGACCTGGGTTGCCATGCGGGCTTCTTTTCACTCTGGCTTCTCTACGAACGCTTTAAGTCCGGTCTTGCCATCAACGACTGCAGGGCGCTACTCATTGATCCGGATCCGCGCATAGTCGATCAAGTCAAAAAATTGATCGCCAACAATCATCTCGAAAGTTCTTTCCAATTTTTACCGTTTGCCATTTCCAGCGCGCCAGGCAAAACAGAATTTGCCGTTCGTAGCTATATGTCTTCATCGCTAGCCAGTTTAGGTGACGGCGATTCAAGTGTTCAGCTCGTGGAAACGATCAATACCAAAGATCTTACATCGTACATGTCACGACCATATGACCTGATCAAAGTAGATATAGAGGGATCGGAATTCGACTTTTTAACGTCTTACGATGAGACTTTGAAATCAGCAAAACACGTGATTCTTGAATGGCATTCATGGCACACCGGCGGTGGTGGCGTGCAACAATTGCACGAGCTCGCGCTAGCCAAAAATTTCCGAATTTTGCAAGAAGTGGTATCGCCGCGTCCGGTGACGATAAAAGGGAAACCGGAAACTTGCGGCATGCTTCTCCTTGAAAACAAGGCTCTGACTATTAGTCCCTGAGCGAGGTCAAAGGGCTGTTGTTGTCAGTCCACGTACAAGACCAACGTCTTATCAATAGCCTTGTCCCAAGAAAACCATTTCCTTGCCAAAACAAGAGCACCCTCGGAAAGCTTCTGCGAGAGCTCCTTATCTTCCATTAGCTGATTAATTGCCTGACTGACTGCTTGGGGATCCTTGGGCGGACACAGATAGACATTTTCCTTGTCGACAAAAACATCTTCGGAAGTTGAAGAAGCCGTCGTAATTACCGGCAATCCGTGGCAAGCCGCAGCGCCAAACGAGCTGTTATTCAAATGCACTCCCCAATCCCAGGGCATCACTCCCAGATCAGCGGCGCGCAAATAAAGAGACGGCATCTGGCTATCAAACGTAAAATCACCAGTCCAGATTATCTTGTCCGCAACGCCTAGATCTTCTGCCAATCTCTGCATTTCTTCTGCATAGCCTGCGCGTCCCATACTTTTCAAAAGCATTGTCGGGCTGCCACCAATTATGACCAGGCGTAGATTTTGGTGTTGTTGCAAAGCCAATTTAAATGACTCCAATAACGTTTCAACGCCTTTGCCGGGATATACAT
>SBAT01000347.1 GCA_005240105.1 Chloroflexota bacterium | reverse complement strand
CGAGACACCGGAGCAGGCAATGCAAATCATCTACGGAGGCATGCAAATCGTCATCACCGATGCTGCCGATGTGCTGAATGTTTCGCCCACATACTTTGCCGGTCTGCTTGATCAGGGGAAAATCCCCTTCACCTTAGTCGGCGAGGATAGGCGAGTGCGCTTCGAAGACCTACTGACCTATCGGAAACAAAGACAGCTCGAACGCCACGCTGCTCTGAATGAGTTGGTAGATCAAGCGCAAGAACTCGACATGGGCTACTAGACAACAATCGAGGATCCAACTGATCTTCAATAGGAGAATATTTCAGATGAACACACCCCCAGAAGAACAATCACTCGAACTTGAAGCTCAGCAAAAGGCATTCGCCAAGCTCAGAACATCGCTTACAAGAGCTTTCAAACAGTTTTCCAAAGAGATGGGTCCTCACATTCAGCACAGACCGACAGAACCGGTCTGCGATAACTATTTCAGCTCATACAAACATCCAAACGTCATCAATTACCTGCACCTGAGGCAATCTTTAGGGTACTTGGCTGCAATATATGAGGGCACCACCGATGCCAACCAAGTGACAGAACTACTCAAACTGAAGTTTCTGCTGAGCTATCGGACGGAGGCAACAGACAATTCGTCTCTGATGACCTCAACTAGCATCATTGAAAAGCTCAACAAGTTGGGGCAACACGATGCAGCCATTGAAATGGCAGAGATCCTTATGAGTAATCTGCCGGAGACTCCACAACGATATCCGCTGCGTTCCATTTCTTCCATCGTCGATGTATACATTACAATCTCGCGGGTGCACGGAGCAAAAAGCAATCTCACTGAACAAATTGCGTATTTGCGAAAAGCTGGGCAGCTGTGCGAGACCGAACGTCAAAGTGGAAACAGCAAAGACGTAGAACAAGCCCTGGCAGACGTTCTGGGCGAACTCTACCGTGTCTACAAACAAACTGGCACCGAAGAAGCACAGTCAGAGATGCGGCTGATCAAACAATGGTATCAGACCATAGACGACAACAAGCTCATCCGCATCTACTCAGAACTATCCAAATCTGAGTAGCCTAAGACCCCGTTTAAGACGACCCTCCGATGAGCTAAATGTCTTGTCGGAGGGTCACTGCCTTCAGATCAGATCACATTACTCTACGCACCAAACTATCCAGGAGTCCAGTCCAATGAGAATTTCTAAACTCGTCATGTCAATCGCTGCAATACTTGCTCTTTCTGTGACCAACGCCATTGCCTGCCCAGCCGACGGACCGGCACAGCGAATAAAACCAAATCCAATCGCAGACAGCTGCGAAGAAAAGGCAAGAGAGTCAGCCCAGAAAAGCGTCCGTGAATTTTTTGGATTTTGGAAAACCCTCTATCCAGAATTCATCAAACGATCGCTGTCCACAATGAGTGAGTCAAACCTGACCTATCAGGGAAAACTCACGGCGGCCGAAGACGGCTTCGATGGCGCGTTCACAGCTATCGTGCAACTCCGCGATACAGCTAGACCGGACTATCCGACTCTCAGCCAGTATTGCTACGATGCCGCCGGCGAAGCCACGAGCAAGCTAGACGCTTTGCGTGGCGAGCGGCTTGCTCTAAAAACACACACCGAACGGACCAACAAGATGATAGAGCTGGGTAATCAGCTAAGCGACACCACACCAGGTGCAGCCAAACCACTGATCAAATACGTGTCAGGCAAGGCACTGCTCGTGGTCTATCAAGATGCGCCGATTAAGCTCAATGAGCCAGTTGGCAAATTTTCGAAAGACTTCAAGGGATATCTGACGACAGTACTTGTGCTGGACGTCGCTGATTTCCTTGATAGCGAAGAAAAGAACGAAGAGTAGCCTGAGGAACTGCCGACGTTTCAAGTCTGCCCTGCTGAGCAAGAGGCACCAGAACAAAATTCTGGTGCCTCTTTAATTTCAAATTCCTACTATTTCTTGTAGTACTTCCCAGAACAAAAAAAGCGATCAAAATCGAAGAGATTGGACTACACCCGAATGAGCACTTTCTGTTTGTCACTCTGACCTTTTTTGTTTTGTCATTCTGAGCGAAGCGAGGAATCTACCGCAAGGTCACGACGCTCGTCTTTTTCAAGACAGACGTCGATCACCCACGGCAGATTCCTCAGTCGCTAAGCTCCTTCGGAATGACAAAACAGGCACCTACGCAATCTGCCCCAACAGATCGATATCCGGCGGTTCATCATCACCGTCACCAGGCACCTGGATAATGTCAGCCTTGTCCGCCAGCATCATCGCATCGGCAGCCAACCTCTTCAAGTTGTCCACCGCTGTCAACTGCGCTTCTTTAGCCAACAATTGCTCCAAGCGTTCCTCGAGTTCCACTTGTGTCGGTATAACCGGCGTATCCGCAATCTTCCACTTCGCTCGATACTCTTCGAGGTTGTGAATCGTAACTGGATTCCGCGGCCCTCCTCTACCAATCGGATATGGAAAGAGGTGCTTGCTATCAAATGGTCGCACCACTCCTGGCTCTGTGACCATCAGCAGCTTCGAACGATTCCATTGCCATGTTTCCGTCACTCCGCATATGGCCATCAACTGACGCAATTCCTTAGCTAAGCCATTGGCATAGTTGTAAGCACGAATGCCTTTGCGCTCCGGATCAAGTCCTCGACGCAACCACTTATTTTGCGTGGCAATGCCGGTTGGACAATGGTTGGTATGGCATTTGAGGGCCATAATACAACCGATGGAAAGCATGAATGCACGAGCAATGTGCACTATGTCAGCACCCAGAGCCAGATGTCTGGCAACATCAGCCGGCGTCGCCACTTTTCCAGATGAAATAAGAACGACGTCGTCCCTGATACCAAGCTTGCGGAAGATGTTATCCACCATAGGCAGTGCGTGCTCAATTGACATGCCCACATGATCTGCAAGCATCACTGGCGCAGCACCGGTTCCACCTTCACCACCGTCGAGGATGATGTAGTCTGGTCCCTTTCCTGTCATTTGCATATACAGAGCCAGCAACTGGATATCATATTTGTCACCAACAGCGAGCTTAATCCCGACAGGCTTGCCTGTTTCCTCCTGAAGCATGGACAAGGTTTCACACAAGCTGACAATGTCCGAAAACTCCTCCCAGGCACTGGGCGAAATACAATCTTCGCCCATGGGAACACCGCGGATTTTGGCAATTTCCTCCGTGAGTTTCTCCTTAGGCAGCATCCCTCCGGCTCCCGGTTTAGCTCCTTGGGATAACTTCAAGTGAAAAGCTACCACTTGCTTGAGTGCTGCCACTTTTCGAACCTTATCCATATCCAATTCACCATCGATAGTTCGATAGCCAAACTTGGCCGGACCAATTTCTGCAAAGACAAGTCCATCTTCATCCAAGTGATAGTCAGTCAGCCCACCTTCACCAGTACACATGTGAATACCGGCTAATGTTGCTCCCTTGCGGAAGGCCAATACCGCTTCACGTGAAATTGCACCAAAACTCATATCGGCAATGCCAATTCGCCCAGTACAAAAATACGGGTTGCGCCGCTTTGGTCCGATCACGAGCGGAGTGAAGGACTTTGCCATGCGCGATTCAGGAATTGGGAATGTTTTGTGCAAAAAATGCACTTCTCCCGGCGTTGTGTAGCGTCGCTGAGTGCCAAAGCCAATTTTGTTGTTTTGCCCTTTGGCAGTGGCATAGACGAACGACCTGACTACGCGGTCAAAAGGCGTCTCTTCACGGTCACCCATGTAGAGATACTGCCTCAATTCCGGGCCAAGCATTTCAAGAAAGAAACGAAGACGACCGAGAAGTGGAAAGTTCGCCCAAATTGTGTGGTTTCTCTGAACAAGGTCATAACCTGCAACCAAACCAAGTGTGAGCGCACCGTACCAAACTGGATGAAGGTGCAATAAATCTACCGGAAACATAAAGCCTCCTCAGCGATCGCGAACTCGCAATCGTTTGAAAACGGGAAAGAAAAAAGGCCTGGCGCCCCCGTGGACCATCCAGACCTAAAACAACTTTTGAGAACTATGTACTAGCTTTGCTTTGCAGCGAATTTCTTTGAAATGAGACCAATTAGATTTCTACGTGTTATACGAATACCTTCGCTTAATTTCCCATTTAATATCAATGCAATTTTTTATAAGAAGCCCAGCAGACGCACACTTCCTAGATGACGCAGTTAACGCAATCGACCGCAGGGTGGGGATCATGAGCTATCGATCAGCCAATCCTATGCAAGCCGCGCTAGGCAATCCTTCTGCAGAGAGATGTGGAAAGCCCCACTAAGCAAGTTTATTTGGCCTTGTAGTTATAGATAAGGTGAAACTCACATACATATCAAATTGATTTTCAATTAAAGGCTTTAAAAGACAACTAACCGCACTGGTCTCACATTCACCCATTACTGACGGCAATTTAGCCGCCAGGCTTTGCACTTACTAAATTCCCTCAACACAGTACGGAGGTACTCCGATGAAACGAAACGTAGCAACTTTTCTTGTCGCACTAATATGCTCGGCCCTTTTCGGCACAGCGCTGGCAGCCGAAGGCGACATTCCCTGGTATCTCCCCTGGTTTTCCAAAGACCAACACCTGTACATCTGCGGCCCTGCCGAAGAATATGGACTGACACAACAACAAGTCAGCGAACTAGAAACCGATCTTGATCGACTATCCAGCAAGTACGAAATCAACTTGTACTTTTCCATTAGCTGCTCCACAGATACGGGCGCAGACGCCATGTCCGGCTATTCAAACCTGTTGGTTGAACGCTGGACACGCAACCAACTGCCAAGCAATAGCCGCGCAGTGTTTACGCTCTTCAAAAATCTTGGTGCTCCCGGACCAGCCTACTGTGTCTTGGCTAATTACAAAATGCCCGAAAAGTACAGTTTCTGGAATGCCAAAGACGCCAACAACGAGACTCAGTTTGGCAAGGCAACCAGACAATATCTGGACAACAAGCCATATCTCTATGCCTTCATCAACTACGTCACTCTGGCTAATGAGACCTGCGCACAGGCGGGTGCATCAAAAGCTAACGCTAACGCAGAAAGAACCGCGTCCAATAGAGCTTCCAAAGATCAGTCGCCGGTTGAGCAGAACAATCCAGGCAGCAATTGGTTTACGCAGATTAGAGACTTCGCGTTTGTCGTAATAAGCGTGATTGTAGGGCTAGAACTTTTGATACTCCTATCCGTCCGCCGTCCACGCTAGTGACGCGGTCGGACTTTGTTCGAGGTCCATGACCATGAAACAAACCAACAAAATCCTTCGTGAGGCACTCACGGAAGTTACTGCTGCAGATACCTGCATCCGCGAAACCACCGACGACCAACTTGTGCTCTGGCTTGCATCGGATGCTCTGGATCGTGCTGCGCACGACCTTCACTCAGCAATCGAATACGCCAACGCCACAACAACCGTAACCACTGCCGAGCACATTGCCTTGCGGTTGCAACTGGTCTCCATTATCGCGTTGAACAAGTACATTGCGATTCTGCGCCTTTTCCCGCCGCAGCTACTTGTTTTTCCTTTGGTGGCAACGCAAGCAGCTCTTATGTGGGGCGGATCAGCGTGGTTGCTCTTTGGGCTACACATACCGTACTGGTACGTAATGCCATTTGTCATATTCAACCTGGTTACCTTCCCCTTCACCATACGCATACCGGACAGGCTGGTGATCTGGCTTTTAGACAAAGCTACTGAATTAGCACAATTGGCCAAACACAACTTATTTCTTCAGCATCCGACTATCACCAGTCGAATAGAAGACTTGACCGTTTTTACCTACCCTCTCGAGGATTCATCACATGACCAATTCAATTCCAGCTCCGATCGTCATTGATCTGACCCAATCACTTGACCAAGGGCTGTCCATACTGCCGTTAAATGCGGATGGTGTCTTCACACCTGCACCCGACCAGGAAATCCACATCATCTACAGAAATATGGGTTTTGCACCACCGCACTTCCCACAAGAATTATTTGTCGGAGTCACCAGCTCGATTGAGAACGGAATCAACACCCGAGACATCTACAGAACACTCAACGTCGACGGCTCCGACGAAATCGCGTTCGAAGGCTGCAATTGGGATGAAGCCGGCGAAAACAGCGAAGACGTCCAACGCACGATAAAAGTACAAGTATCAAAGACCAAAGTAGCAGCACGTACCTCTCAGATAGTCCACCTCGGCGAAGCCGACACCGTGCGCAAGTACGAGAAGGTCGGTCTTGGCATATTCTTGGCTGGGACAGCATCTCTGCTGATGTCCATAGCACTGATGTTCGTCAATATTGAGTTTGCGGCGCGTATGGATTTAATAGTGTGGGGACTGATGTTCCCAATCTTTTTGATGCCCATACTTACAATAGGCGCCTTTGTCAACATTCCAATCATGATCTACCAGCATGCACGTTTCCTTGCTCGACGCGGCGCTATTACTTTAGGTATTTTCTCTGGTTCGTTGGTAAACCTGGCAGCTGCCCTTGGAGCTTTCATACTCCTGATAATAGCCAGCGTACACCTTTAAACCCTTCCTTCCTCGGAGTCACCAAAATGAACAAGAATCGAATAATTCAAGAACTGGAAAAAACATATCCGGGCTGCAAAATAATTTGTCTACCGGAGGACAATCCGCGTGAGATTATTTGCGAACTCGGTCCAATTGAAGGCGGCAGTCGCGCAATTGCCGTTATCTCGGCATCAGACTTGCACTACCATCTACGCACCATTGAAAAATATCGCGTACTAAAAGGGGAATTGCTCGTCGAGACCGACAGCCGAGACAAGGCTGGCAGCATCATTCTCACACCTCGCCGTCTTGCAGAAGGAGAATCGTTAACCATATATCCAGGCACCATTCATTGCGCAACAGGCAACGAGGTCTGGGTAGAAGTCGATGCCTTCCCCGCCTGGACACCGGACGACCATCGCCTGGTAGATCTTGCTGATGCCGACAAACTCTAACGATCGCACCATCCTGTCCAAGCTACTGGATACCTTAAGGAGAAACATCTATGCCTGATCAACCAAAATTTGTCCTCGATATAAAAATGCGCATCGCCAATGAAGACATTTGGCTCGCGCCTGTCACCAATAAAGCCACCGGCAAGAAGTCGTGGGCGATTACGGCTGGCTCTGGTTATTTGACAGAGAAGTTCAAATGGAGCCGGGAAAAAGACTGGTGGGAGAATGAGCGCAAGGAATATGACACTTCGATCTATCTCTCATTGGACGAGGCGAAGAATCGAGCCGCCGCCTATCTAACTCTCAAAGATCAATTAGAGACCAAGGCATCGGAAGAGGAAATCACTGCGACGATCGACCTTTTGGCTTCAGCTGGCTACATAGAGCGCGATAACAACTACCACAGAGGTGTTGCGAAGAACGATCTTGACCACGTCTTCTTAATTGAAAAAGGTCGTATCTTCCAACAGTTCTATTATGCGATCGCCGCTGCACTGCCACAATTGAGTCCTGGGGCAACATTGAAAGTGATGCATGGTGGACACGCTACAGCCATAGCAGCAGATTCTCTCTTCATTCAACTGACTGAATTCCTCCCCTTTCCAGGAAAAGTTGAGGCCGTAGCTGAATTGGTCAGAAACACCTTGCTCCCGACAAAAGACATCCTTCTTTTCGGTTGGAACACAGATATTATGGCTTTCTCAGTGTATATCCACCCGCTCGACTACAACGAAAGAGCAAAGATCGACCCCTTCACGCTCTAACTTTTCATAGAGCGTCTACAACAAGAAGCCGTACTCCACATACGGCTTCTTGTGCAGGAATTAAGACGCAGACTATCAGCCGACGTCTTCAAGTTTGTCCACGCGATGTTCCAAGGACCCAATTCGTTTGTCAGCCTTATCAGCTCGACTGCTCAGTGTAATAGAGCTGTCTGACTGCATTTGCACCAAAGTATCCAACTGATGATTAGTCACTTCCAGCTGTCGTTCTACATTGCCGAGCCTAGCGTTGGTCTCATCGATCCGTACTACCAATCCAGTTTCAAGCGAACCAATCCTGGCGTTGGTTGCGTCTATCTTCGCTCCCAGTCCAGTCTCAAGAGAACCAATCCTGACGTTAGTCTCGCCGATCTGCCCCGCAAGTAACTGAAACCCAGTGTCGAGTTTGTCCCTAATTGACTCCAATAGTTTAATCTCGGTACTCATTTATTAGCTCTCCTTCCCGCATGTGTCTTACTACTAATAAAGACGGGAAAACTGGTAAAAAGTTCAAAGCCTTTACATCGATTCTATCAAAATTAACCGATTGACAATGCCATCTTGCTTTTTTCTTGCATTCTACTATGCGTCATAGCATCTCACAATTTCCCTACCAATTCTCATTACTAGCTTGTCGACGCCGGGAAGCAACCACAAGGGGCACAGCCAAAGCAACGGCAAACGAGCCACAAGCGGCCGAAATAGTGCCGCCCCGTTCAGCAAACCAATATTTCCACTCTTAACCTGCTCCGATCTCATCGGCATCAAATCGACAAGCCGAAAAACATCCAGACGGCGAATCGTTTCTGCCAACCTGCAATTTGCATCAAGCGAGTCATCATAGGCAACGACCAATATCGACAGGTTGAGACCACGAATAGATCTGCGAATCCATTCCATCAATCGACCCAAATCATCAGCTCTTACAAAGGTAATGTAAGGTGCCACCATGAGAGCTTGCAATAGGGGGATGAATACCCCAACGGACAACCCAATGTGAAAAATTAGTCCAACCAGCAAAATTGGATAACACAGTTCTTTAACCCAAACCAAAGTAAACAGCGCAAATTCGATAACTAGCGTGAGCCAACTGAAGACTTTGCACACTAACACATTCTCAAGTATTGGACGAAAAGGAAATTCCGAGTAGTTCGGATACCAATGAATGGCGTAGTACACTGCCGAACCATCAATCCACGCTAAGCCGTGCAACTTAGACGAAAAGGCACTCCAGTAGATAATTGCCATCTGAATTTGGATCAGGCGTTGTCCAATCAAGTTGCACGGTTTAGCAGGACCGTATTCCGGCCGTTTCTTAATCCAAAGGGACAATATGCGATCTAACGACAGAGCAGACCCACACGGGGAAAGAACCAAGAACAACGTCATAACAAGCATAATGTCGCCAACAAGTTTGAGTATGCACCAATTACGACTTACCAGTGAAAGCAATAGAATATAGACAACAAAGGCGCTCGTGCGGGAGCAAAAACCAAACGCAAGACAAATTGCAGCAACTGTTAGTAACACGTGCATGCGCAATAACCAGACGTCATCACTCGGCAATAATGAAAGAACATCTAGCCGCGCCGTGCCCCAATATAGAGCCGACGTTGCAGGCGACATGATCGCATCTTGTCCAAAATAGGTCGCCAGCTCCGGTTGTATCCACCAACAGAACATGAGAATTAACGCGCCCCAAATTATGCGAAAAAGCGCAACCGGAACAGGAGATCCTGGCATAAGCCAAAAGTCTTCCCACGCCTGCCACAATTGCTTCAGTCTCATTTAAGATCCTCTGGAGCAACTCGATACCTGATAAGTTCAACTCTCTTTGGTGGCATTGTAGGCACTTTGTCAACAACCCCAGTCGGAAAGACAATGGGAATCTCTTCCTTAAAAAGACGCACTTCAACAGGTCTGTTTCGACCATTATCAAACAACTTCGCTACAAACCTGGCCGCGTCAACCAACTGTTCTTGCGTCGTAGTGACACTACTCCAGTACACTGGCCAAAGCATTTGACGCCAACGGTCTACCGAATGCGTCACGACTCCGCCGACTTCAGTACTATTTTGTGCTGTTAAATTAGTCCAGGTCTTAGTAGTTCCATCGTCGATTCTGACTATGGCATCAAATTTTTCATTGCGTTGTGGTGGATCTGGCGAAAATGGAGCAAAAGTATTGTAGAGTCCGAAATAATGAAGAAATGGCTTAACTGCACTTGCATACCAGTTACGAAAGCTCGACTCCGGAGAAGCGACAATAAACGCGGAGACCACATAGGCGGTTATTACAACCATCAATATAGCTTTTACCCATTTAAACATTGGCAATCCCACTAGGTTCCTAAATGGCTCCTTGGTAGATACTTCTAAGCCTTGAGCCAAGCTGTGTGACTACTAGCTTTGCTCCCGGCAAGAAAAACACCGGCAACAACAACCACAACAGAGGCAAATACAAATACACTCGTCGCACTGCGTCAATCCCCGACAGCCATGCAGTTTTTGCCGAATTCAAAACAAATACTCCAGTCGCTGATTTCATCGCGCTAACTGGCGGACTTGTTGGAGTGCGATCCTGCAAAACTTGCAATTCGACACGCTCGATACAATTGAATACATCCAGTCTTCGAATTGTCTCTGCCAAACGCACTGCAACGCCGGAATCTCGATCATATACAACAAGAGGCGAAGTCTTGATGAAGCGACGCGACAATCCTTGAATGCCGGCCTTCGCCTTTCTAAAATCCGCAGCGTCGATAAAGCAAATATATCCGGACAACATAACGAGCTGAAAGAGCGGAATTACCATTGCCCAATCCAATCCCGTATGGAAAAGAACACCAGCTAATAAAAGTGGATAACGAAATTCTTTTATCCAAACGAGAAAGGGAAATGAGAGTTCAAAAGCAAGAGTCCCCCAACTAAGTACTCGACTTACCCAGATTTGGTCAAGAAATGGCGCAGTAAAGCGTTGGAACTGCGTCAGGTGCACTGCATAATAGACAGCCGTCCCATCTATCCAGGCAGCACCATGCAGTTTGCATGCGGCGGCACTCCAATAGACCAAAGCCATTTGCACCTGCATTAGCCGTTGGCCAAAGATGCTGCCATCCTTTGCCGGACCAAATTCCGGATTCTCCTTGCGCCAGATGCGGAATAGCCTCTTGAATGAAAGGGCTTCGCCACAGCGCGACACAACCAAAAACAAGGTCATGATGATCATTATCTTGATGCCTGTATTCAAGACAAAGTGATTGCGACTGTCCAACGAAAGCATGATTAAATAAACAATAAATGCATTCAACCTGGAAAAAATTCCCAGTATCAGACAAATTCCTGAGACTACCAAAAGAATAAGCGCTCCATGCAACCAAGAATTATCACTGGGCAAAAATGACAGCACATCCAATTGCGGACTACCCATCCAGCGCTCGACAGTAGCAGGCGCCACAATTGGATTCGTTCCAAAAAACGTTGTCGCCTCCGGTGATATCCACCAATAAAATACGAGCACCAAAAATCCTATGGCTATACGAAACAATGCCATCGGTATAGGAGATCCGGCAGCAAACCAAAATTTATTCCAGGCTAACCACAAGTCCCTCAAACTCATCGTATATCCTCATCTTCAACAGGATATTTGAGTATTAGATCGCAGACTGGCGCAACGTCTGCCACCCCAGGGACAGAAATGTTTTGGTGCTCTCTATAGATATCCACTTGCACTGGCTGATTACTTGGATTTCGATGGATGTAGGCAATGTACTTTGCAGCATCAGGAAGCAAAACTACATTCTGTGGATCCCAAACAAAGTAGTACTCCCATTCAACCCAGGGCAGCTTTAGCTGTTTCATCACATCATCATTCTTATAGTCAAGCAAACTCGGGAATTTCCAAGTAACGGTCTTTCCATCTTGGAATTTAATTACGGCCCGAAACTCTTGGTTGTATTTTGCCGGGTCCGGTGAGAACACACCAAAATTGTTGAAGAGTCCCAAATAGTTAAATGTCGGCTTGAAAAATTTGGTCCAAGATCCGGTCAAAGGCGAATAAGGCGAACCGGCAATAATGGAAGCCACGATGTAGACCGCCACCAGGATGCTCAACAAGATCCTTTTGATCAAATCAAATGAGAGATGCGCAGTCGTTAACCTTGGCATGACAATCTTTCAAAGGCACTGTAAGCCATCATGGATCTAGTTGCGCTAAACTGTCAAGGCATGGGGTAAGCAACCAGATGACAAGCATAAGCGAGTGGCTGATTAGTGTATTCATTGTGGCGTTCTTAGCCGCCGATTTAGTTGTCTGCAGCCCGCAATCGCCACTGCGCGATGCCTGGTTTGAAGCTATTAGTCCTGTATTGGATTATGCAAGCCTCTCTTGCCGCTTCAATATGTTTTCGCCAACACCGCCGAAGGAAAACTATTCACTAGAGGCAGATATTACTTTTACTGACGGACAAGTTAAGACCTGGAAATTTCCGCAGCAGTAATCATACAAAGGCGAGGGCACAAATGGGGACTTCTGGCTGCCACAGGTCAAAGTACGCTACCAATATTGGCAATCTTATGTGGCAAGGGCAGAGCAGTTTCCCCTTACTCTGCCGGGGGCTGCAGCATACGCCGCACGCTGCAACTTCGACCAAGACAATCCGCCAATAAAAGTCAGCTTGTATCGGGTGTCCCAACCCATTCTTTTACCAGGCGAAGTCGGTAGTCAAACCATTCGCGAAAAGATATATACACAATGAATTTGCAGAGAGTAGCAAAAATCTGGTGGTCGTTCTGGTTTAAGCCGGAATCGGTAATTCCGATTGCCGTCACACGTATCTTGTTTGGTCTTCTGTTTCTCCAATTCGGATTTCTTCTCTATCCGGAGTTGCATCCACTATTAGGGACAGACTCCATTGCACCGGCAATACCTAATAATGCTTGGTGGGGAACCCCAGCTTTCAGTCTTTTAGATTATTTGCCGCACGACAATAGCTCGCTAGATTTTCTGTTTGTTTTACTAATGCTCGCCGCCACCTTGCTCACATTAGGAATATACACGCGCATAAGTGCCCTTACTATTTGGCTTGTGCTGTCTTCATTCTACGCACGCAACATCTATGTATTTGGCGCCTCAGACTCCATCCTACGGATGGTCGCATTCTTACTCATGTTCTCACATGCCGGAGATGCCCTATCACTAAAAACGCTACTTCAATTTTTGCGGGGACATCCTACCCCCGCACCGGAGAAAAAGCCCTGGGCACTACGACTTATCCAAATCCACTTTGCCCTTGTCTGGTGGATAGGCTTTTCCCGAAAACTCCACGGACAAGAATGGCTCGATGGCACGGCAGTGTACTATGTAAGCCATTTTGCGGAATTGGCTAGGTATCCACTGCCGTTTCTGCCAGATAACTTATTGACGAGCAAATTGCTCAGCTGGTCGACAATGCTCATTGAATTTTCGCTCGCCATTCTCATTTGGATAAAAGAATTACGCCTACCGTTGATAATCATTGGCATCTTCTTTCACTTAGCCATGGATTGGGCACTGTGGGTGCCGCAGTTTGAATTCGTCATGATCGCAGGTCTAATTTCCTTCGTTGAACCATCAACATATTTGAAAATAAGGAGCTTATGCCGATTTCCCGCTCGCTCATAGTTGCTGTCTCGCTTCTGGCTTTGGAAGTTTTTCCAACAGCAACAATTATTGCCAAACCAGCTACTCAACAAACATGGCAAACAGCAATAGATACCGCCCTAAACAAGCAGTGTCGTGAATCATTCCCCAGGGCTGAAGCGAGCTGGTTGAATACATTACATATCGCTGAATCATTTCCGGATAACGATCCAAAATTATGCGAAACGCTCTATGGACTGTATCAGTTCTACAATCAGTCAAAAGCGTACGACAAGGCTATTTCCATTTTAAAGCGATTCATCGCCATGAGGCAACGACACTCTGAAGATCGGTTTTTCTACTTAGCTTCCTGGCATCAATGCGAACTAGCTGATCTCTATTACAAACAACAGAACTGGTCACAAGCAATTGACCAATACAAAACAGCACTTGGCTCCTGGGAGCACACCCGCCATTGGCTTTCAATGATACAAGCATATGACAGACTTGCTCTGTGCCATATGCACACGGGTAATCGCGCATCAAGCAAGCAGTACTTCAAAGCATCTCTAGAGTGCGCAGACAAAGCCTTGCATCTGCCCGGACTGGAGCGCCAAAGATATTTGGTTCAATATCTCAAAGCTCAAACACTAGTAGATTCCGGAAAGCCCCAACAAGCAGATATCCTACTGGCAGATCTAACAAAACAACTCAAATGCCCGCAGACGGATTTGTTGCAAGAGCTTGCAACATACTACTGCCGGATGGGCAAATATGTAGAATCTGAAATCATTTATGACATGATGAATACCGACATTGCTGAAAGATGTCGTCGGGAAGCGGCTTGTTAGCGAAGCGTGCCTACTGGGTATTCGCAACTTTTAGTATCAAAATCCGGAACTGTTGTGGACAATTCGTTTTTGCGAGAATTTAGCAAGTTGCATTCTCGTCGAGACTTCTTCTGCAAGAAATCAGCGCTGGTCAGCAAATATGCCTACGCCATACCCACGGCAGCAGCAATAAACGAATTTCAAAAATATCAACCAATAGTCGAAATAGGTGCAGGTACAGGGTACTGGGCATTCCTAATGCGCAAAGCCGGAATAAAAGTGATCGCTTACGAACGTTATCCTCTGTCTGTAGGTAAAAATGAATGGTTCCCAGGCGCGCACAATTGGACAGAAGTACTTGGCGGCGATGAATATGCTGCCAGCAAACATCCCGACAGTACTTTGTTTCTCTGCTGGCCGCCGGGACGCTACCCCGTTGCTTACAATGCTCTGAGAACATTCAAAGGCAATCACGTAATCCACGTAGGGGCCATTGGTCATGGCGAGAATGAAGATCGCTTTCAAGCACTACTAAAGAAAGATTGGCAACTTAAAAAACAAGTCGACTTGCCTCAATGGATTGGTGATTACGAGGCATTGTTTGTCTACAGGCGCAAACAAGCAAGCAAATAGATCATGTTAAGATATTAAGATGCGCTTTAAAGCATACACATTGGCATTCTTATTTGCTTTTGCCATTTCTTCGGCTCTGGCTGCAAACCAGGCAGCGACGCCGGCAGAAGGTCCCGTGATCAACGCAAAAGTCATCGTCGGACCATTCGATTTACGACGTAAATATCGGTCTATGGAAGGGCCGTATTTGAAACAAGAGCTGCGTGTATCAGATCTGTTGCACGCGCGAACCGTAGTATTGCCGGAGTCGATGGTCAAATTTGTAATCGGCGGCGCAAAACAACCATCATCAATGGACTCAAAGGGTAATCGCCTGTTGTCCATCAATTATTCTAGGCCTCCGGGACTTAAGGACACAAGCAAAGACAAAAGAGAACTCTATTGGCTTAAACGAGTAAAGCTGGATGTCTTGGACGAAAATGACAAACCTCTGCCAACAGCAGAATTCTTTTGCCATCTTGTGCTCTACGCGGACAAAGATTTACGCAATCAGGCCTTTCCAAATGCCGAACCAATGCAGGATGACCGGATGATAATTCTTACGCAAGGTCAAACTGATTTCAAATTTCCCCAGGGGTTTGCAGTACCAGTTGCCAGTGACGAGAATTGGATCCTGTCATGTCAGTCAGCCAACCGCACAACTAATAAACATCGCCGCATAAAGCACCAGCTCACACTGTCGTTTATCAAAGATGACCAACTGACTCAACCAATAAAAGCGCTGCACTGGCTTAAGCCGTATATTGCCGTGCTCATGGATAAATCTTCCGAGTCCTGCCACCAGGACAATCCGAACGCCATAGATTGTCAGCTCGTATCAACAGGAACGCGCGCACCCAACGCTGTCGGCGCTTCGGTTGTTTATGACAATTTGGGTCGCAAGTTAAGCGGGCACTGGGTCGTGCCACCAGGCACCCATACTTATCGTTTCCCAATTGCCCTAGAGCCAGGACTGTCTGATTTTGCCGCAAAGAACCGCAGAATCCATGCTGTCTGGTCGCATATCCATCCATTATGTTCTTCTGTATCCTTGATAAATGGCTCAAGCAAAGATTCGCGAAAAGTTTTTACGATTAAAGCGCAGACCAATCTCTCCGAGGGGTTGCAACTCAAACACATAGATACAATAAGTTCCGAAGATGGAATTCCTCTTGCCAAAGGAAAGGACTACTATCTGGAAGCTACTTACGTCAACAACAGCGGCACCCCGCAAGATTCCATGATTGGCGAAGGAATATTTTTTGCGGACGAAAACTTCAAACGGCCGGATTGGGCCGCCAAAGATCAACCAAATGACGACACCTTGTATACCCAGTCACGTTTTCACGCCAAAGAGGGCGAATACACTAAAGCCGCCGAATTGCTGGACAAATACATCCACCTAAAGCAAAACAATCCGGAAAAGACGTATTTCTATAGAGGCTGGCATCTCTGTGAATTGGCCGAATTCAATTATCAGCAAAAGCACTGGTCAGAAGCCATTGCCAACTATAAAGAGGCACTGGCTATTTTCGAACATAGCCGTCGCTGGCCGGAAATACTTATGGCATCAAACCAACTGGCCAATTGTTATGTCGAGACTAATCAACCGGCCCAAGCCGAAGCTCAATACAAGTATGCTCTTAGCATATGTGAAAAGATTCGCCATCTCCAAGGTCTAGAGACTTACCATTGTCTAGCCGATGCTTATAGCGCCATAATTCTTTCCGACTATGCCTCCCTACTCAAAACACTCGGGAGAGATGCTCAGATAAAGCAAATGCTGGCACGGTCCAAATATTTCTGGACGAAGCTAGACAGAGAGCTTCCTCCATCTAATTCTGCATCGAACACACAAAAGACCAAGCTCCTAGAGCGTCTAGCAATGCACTACTGTCAGCTAGGAAAAGTCTTGGAGTCAGAAAAAATCTACGACATGTTGCCGTCCGGTGACTCGCGGCAATGCCGACTGCTGAACAATCCATCAGCAAAAGAAAATCAGTATATGAAAGAATTTGCCAGACTACGAACGCGCGAAGATGTATTCTCACGTCGCTCAGAGCTGGTAAGCAAATATGCTTATGCAGTTCCCAGCCAAAACGTTCTCGCTACCTTTAAGCAATACCAACCCATTCTGGAAATTGGCGCAGGCACTGGATACTGGGCCTTCCTGCTACGAAAGATGGGAATAAAAGTAGAAGCGTTTGAGCCGTACTTGGTGACAAAGGGCAACGCCTGGTTTCCGAAATCGACGAAGAGCTGGACCACAGTCTTGGCAGGTGATGAAACTGTCGTGACTAAATATCCACACTACACGCTCTTTATGTGTTATCCGCCTGGACGCACAATGGTCGCCTATAACGCGCTAAAAGCCTACAAGGGCAAGCATGTTATTTATGTAGGTGAGGCCGCCGGAGTTGCTCCCGGTGAGGGACAAGATAAGTTCCATGATCTTTTGAAGAAGGAATGGCACTTGGAAAAGCGTCTCGACACTCCACAATGGCCGGGTTTGTATGACGCTTGTTTTGTTTACAGACGAAAATAAATTACTCTGCCTGCAAGTAAATTAGTTGAAAAACATCAACACGCCTAATGGTTTCAGCAACACGGCACGAGAATATACTCGAGCCATTGTACCTAAAGATCGGCGGCGGACCGGCAATACTACGGATCCAATACCTTAATGAATTCATCCAACGAGATAAATCATCAGGCTCGATAAATGTCACGTATGAACACACCATAATCAATTGCAACAGAGGAATTGAGAGCGTAGCTTCCATTCCTGCATGAAACACAAGACCCAACATGAGTACCGGATATCTAAATTCCTTTACCCAAATCAGGCTAAAGAGCATTGCCTCAACAACCAATGTTCCCCAAGTCAGAGACTTAAGCAGCCACGCTTGACTAGCAACAATATCCCAAGGATAAATGTACTGCTGAAATACGTTTGACTGAGTAATATAGCAAAGAGCAGTGCCGTCGACCCAAGAGCCGCCGTTAAGTTTAGAGGTAAAAGCGCTCCAATACAGAAGAGCAACTTGGATTTGAATAACTCTTTGACCAACGATACTGCCTGGTCTTACCGGGCCAAATTGTGCCTTGCCAGGCAGCCACACACTGATTAGTCTATCCAAAGACAGAGCAGCGCCGCACCGCGATAGAGCCAAGTAAAAACACATAAGCAGCAACAGTTCAATAATGTTGTAGAACACAAAACAATCAAGGCTCTGCAACGATAGAAGCAATAGGTAAACAACAAATGCGCTAATTCTGGAAAACAACCCAAGCGTAAGACAGGTTCCAGATATCCACAGCAACGAATAAATCAGTTGCACATCATCGCCGGAAAAAACCGATAGCATTGGCGCGCCAAACCAATCTGTTGATGTGTCCGGTGATACGATAGCCTTTTGTCCAAAGAAAGTTGCTGCATTGTCTTTAGTGCCCCAACAAAATGCCAGCACAAGCAAACCCATTAATATACGAAACAATGCCAACGGCACAGGAGACTGGTTCGTAAACCAGAACGAATTCCAAGCCAACCATAGCCGCTTAAGTGTCATTCGATATCCTCAGACTTGACGAGATATTCGAACAACTTAGTCTGCCCAAACTGTCTATCCGAAATCCGACCATCGCAACTTATCGGCGTAGTGTTTGCATACAACACCACAGACAGCGGCTGTCCCGGATGATTCGTATGCGTAGCAATATATCTGGCAGCTTCCGGCCACAGAGACTGAACCTGTCCAAATCTATAGTAATAACAATCCCACATATGCTGTAGCCAGGCGTCCTTTACAGGATCTTTGCTAAGCCGAATGTCTTCTTTCAATGCCTGGGGGAAATTCCAAATCTCTGTTGATCCGTCAGCAAATGAAATCCGCGCATGAAAAGTCTCGTTGTACTTTCGCGGCTCCTCAAACGGCCAAAAACGATAGTAGAGACCAAAATATGCCAGCGGTCGCTTCAAGCCTTGAGCAATGTTATCCCTAAGAGGCGAGGACGGCGAATAGACAATAATTCCTAGTGCTACATAAGCCACCAGTACAACGGACAGAAGGATTTTTTTCAGCCTACTGTTTCTTTCGCTCATAGACATACATCCGATCAAATATAGATGGCCACTGAGGAATTGCTATTGTCTTTTTGAGAGCCCAATCTTTTCGAAGCAGATCGAAGAAATCATCATTACCATTACAGCCACCTTGGTCCTCTCCAACGTAGATGAAAGTCTTCCCTTCGTATTTAGACAGTGCTTTGAACGCGAACGGGTCATCGCCTGGAGGCCAACAAATAAACAAAGTCCGTTCAGGAAACTTCTCTACAACACTTTCATCACCAGCCAGCACGTCCGACCAACTCTTATTTGCTCGAAAATGCCAGGCATTATCTTTCGCCGGTACCGGCACAATATCATATGCCACTATATCAACACCCATCTTGCGCAAGAGCGAAGTCCAATACCCTGTACCAGCACCCGCTTCCACTATCGGTTGGTTGCGCTTAAGTTCATCAAGGGCTTCTGCGGTAGGAATTGCCCAGGCGTATTGCTGAGGCAAGTACATACGCTTCTGAAAGAAATCTTGGCGATGTTTGATAGAGGCAAATTGCGTCAAAAATGGATTCTGCACAGCTTGAAGCGCCGGATTATGCTCCCGATAATAATTATCCGCGGCAACAAATGCCGGAAGAGCCGTATGACAAGAATGCCAACTGCGATACATCTCGGACATAAAGTCCATTCGTTTAGATTGAATATCCTGGCTTGATGCTGCCATTTGATTAAACACTTCGACAATTCTGCCGTACAGCAATTCCGCCTCTGCCGGTTTGCCCATGTGGCAATAGTAATAAGCCAACCGCTCTAGTATCTGTATTACACCCGGCCCAATTTCATCGAGCATAGTGACGGGACGCTGTTTCGTCTTTCTCGCTTCAGCAACAATTTTCGCAAGTGCTTCGGGAGGAGAGGGAGGACGTGTTACTTCATAGGACAACTCAGACAAGCGTTGCCAACTTTTGTCAGCAGCAAGAGCAAATTTTAGTCCTATTTTATAAAGCTTTGCCTTGTTACAGGCATCCGTTCGATCAGAATTCAGCTGAGCGCGCTCCTCCAGCAATGCCAGTCGGTACTCAGCAAAGCGCGGAAGTTTCATTGCCTCAGCAAAAAAGCCTTCGGCTTTGCTAAACATAAGCCCCGCAGCACGATAGTCACCTAACTGCGCATAAGTTCTTGCCAGCTTGCGAACGTCGGTCACCATACTCATCATACGCCCGGAAGCTTCATCAATTCCTGCGGCTCGCTTATAGGCCTCAGCTGCTTGCTGGTATTTGTGCTCTTGGTAATACGTGTCGCCTAATTGACACAAATTCCATGTCAAACCAAGGAATTCTCCTCTATGATATTTGTCCTCAATGTCAACAACCTTTAGAAAGTTAGCCTGGGCTTCGGCAAATTGTCCAAGATTACTCTGCAATTGCGCTAACGCATGTAGTGATGTTGTGTATCGTTCGTCCTTATCACCAAATTTTTCCGAAATAGCCACCGCACGCTTCCAACAATCCAGAGCATTATCCAGACGACCGTCCTGTTGGCATTGTTCTGCCTCATTGGCTAGCTTTTGCCAATCTTCACCAAATATGCCGACGCCAATGTCTAGTCCGCCTATTGATGAAAGAACCGGTACGGCTGCAATCAAGAGAGCAACAGCTACCAATATCATTGCGCGTCCCTTAGAAACCTTCACACAACTCTCCTCTCATTATGGTTTAGTTGCCGATGGCGACAATACTTCGTCATACCAATCATTGAAATGCTCTAAATAATCTTCATTGGTAGCGGAATTTTTAGACGCCAAAATATATTTAAAAAGTGCCTGACGCCCGTCTCTTTGATAGTCGGACAATAAGGAAAGTGTCTGCTGGTCCAATTGTGCGCCATGCGCCTTAAGATCTTCGGATACAATCAATTCGTGGATAAGAGCATCCGCTTCTTGCTCAAAACCCTGTCTAACAAAGTCTGCGCGACCAGTTTTACCTGGAATTGGGTTGGCAGTAGGATTGAGCACAACATGTGAGTATTCATGAGCGATCGCCTGCAACTTTTGATTATCGCTACGATCCTTTGATATCAGTATTGTCTTTTTTCGGCGATCAAATAGCGCCCGCTTGCGTCCACTTACAAACTCAATCTTAATTCCTCGTCGCAAGAGGTCT
>SBAT01000341.1 GCA_005240105.1 Chloroflexota bacterium | reverse complement strand
GTCTTCGGCGGCGGAGTCTCTGTCTTCGGCGGCGGAGTCTCTGTCTTCGGCGGCGGAGTCTCTGTCTTCGGCTTTGGAGCCTCAGTCTTCGGTGTAGGAAGCTTGCCTAGCTTCAACGTAGCACTAGTACTCCTTCGTAGCCAATACTCACCACCTCCAAAGGCAGCGCCCAGCAAAGCACCTGAACCAGCGCTCGCCAAGGCCCAGCGCCCGGAATCAGTAAAACCATCGTTAAGGTCGTATTTGCGACCTTCATTACGCGCATGTTCGGCACCTAAATTAGGTCCTTCGATCGCGCCATAGACAAGACCACCAGAGCCGCCGGAAAGCGCTCCCCTGAGAAGATATTTCTGCCAAGTCTGCGCCTTAAAGGCAGAATGGACCCCATTGGTCACCTTACCACCGGCAAAGAAGGCCAAGCCGGAACCCGCTCCTGTCTGGAAATCGTTCCATCCGCTGCGGCTAAGATCCCAGTCGTGTTCTGAAGCTTTCAATCCAGCCTTAACAGCACCGCTAAAACCTGTCATCAGCAAGCCTTGTTTGACCAATCCAGTGATACCTTTGGCTTTGCCCAGTCCGAACATCAAAGCTGTGTTGGCTGCGAATGAAGCCAGGTCTGTGACGTCTTCTACTCTAGCTGTGTGGTGCTTTTGGAATTCTTTGAAGTCTTGTTCGACATTCAGACATGCCGTCTTGCTAGGATCAAACTCAACTCCAGTCAAGCTTTTATGGAGCTTACCAAACTCGTCTAGTTTTCCCTCGTTGGCATACTTGCCCATGGCCTTGATCTGATTCTGCTTTTCATTCAGGGATTTCCTGATTTTGTCAGATCCATGACCAAACATGTTCGCAATAGTATCGGCTCCATGCCCAAAGATAGACCCAATGCCCTTGTCGAGTTCATTGTTTCTACACATCAAATCAGTTTGCAAATGCTGCTCAGCCTTCTTAGCTGCCTCAACTTCACTTACCTTTTTATCCTTACCAGGCAAAGGTGACGGCGCGGGTTCTTTTGGATCTTTATGTCCATCGGGGGTCTTCGGATCTTTTGGATCTTGCCGATCTCCAGGACCTTTGGGTGCCTTAGGTCCAGCCTTAACAGGATACTTTTCATTCCAATATTTAAATGCCTGTTGGTCCAGCTCTTTCAATTTACCGGCTTCCGGCATTTTAATCTTCTGTCCTTCATAAATGAACGGAAGTTTGAACGAGCGTTTGCCTGTCTTTTCGTCAACATGCACTTTAACTTTGTCCAGCCAGCCATTAGCTACACAGATAGCACCAAGGTGAGCATCCAACCCTAAATACTTAGCTCGTCCGAAATTGTAGACGGCATCGTGCAGCTTTACTTCGACATCGTTAGTCGTGGTCGGAGAGCCAACTCTTTCGCGTATATCGCCTGCCACTTGCCCATCTCCTCAGGTTTATTAAATGGCTACTTCTGCACTGGCAACATTTAATGCCAAACGGGCAACGTTAACAATGGGGAAACTACGCTGCGGGTCTGTCCAAATTGTCCCCACTCGTGGATAGAATTACTTCAACCAGGGGGCTAATCCAAGGAGTAATTATCATGGGACTAGAAGATCAAGTTGCTCAAAGTGCCAAACAAGAAGCCCTCTTAGAAAAGATAGGAAGACATAGCATTTTTGATGACATTGGAGCAGGAAAAATCGAATATCCGCGAGTTCCAACAACAAAAGAGTTGCTAGATAGAGTGACTGCAAAAATTGACGCAGACAAAGAACCGCTGGACAAAGAAGGTCAGGAGTTGCGCCGACGAATTGACAAGGATATCATCGAAGGCAATTATGAGGACATATCTAAGATCCTCTCTACAGCAAAACCAGAAGAACTAGAAAAGGTCATGCAAAAAGTTTGCGGCGACTTAAGCGGAGAAAATATCCGAAGCTATCCACGTCTAACCAAAACGGAAAACGGCGATCCTTGCCTTTACATACGCCTGGGCACACCGCCATATGCCTGTTATTTCGGCGAACGTGCAATTTCAATCACTGCCAAGGGCGTTGAATTTGTCGATGCTAGCACAGAGCAAATCCTCAAATAGTGTCCGTCGCATAGAGCATTCCCAATAGCGCTATACTTACATGCGCTTTCTAAGGAGATGTCTTGTGCTGAAAAAAATTGCCGTTGCCCTTACCGTAATAGTTGTTGCCTTTCTCGCCTATTGCGCGAGCAAACCAGACACGTTTCGCATACAACGCTCAATCACCATTAGCGCTCCTGCAGAAAAGATTTTCCCCTACATAAATAACCTGCACGACTTCGGTTCGTGGTCTCCTTATGAGAAGAAAGATCCGAATATGAAGCGGACCTACGTAGGTCCGGACAGCGGCAAGGGAGCCGCCTACGAATGGGAAGGCAACGATGAAATTGGCAAGGGTCGCATGGAGATCACCAGCGTCAGCGAACCAAACAATGTAACCATTAGCCTGGACTTCTTGAAGCCATTCAAAGCACACAACACCGTTGAATTTAACCTACAGCCAAAAGGCGACACAACCGAAGTCACCTGGTTAATGTATGGACCAAACGAATTCATGTGCAAAGTAATGCAGACGTTTTTTAACATGGACGAGATGTGCGGCAAAGACTTCGAACAAGGGCTGCAGAGCCTCAAAAACATTTGTGAAAAGTAGACAGCCTGCCGATTTCATAAAGCAGTGTCGAATAACTGGGAGCCAGGTATACATCGGGTAAGATGGTACTAAGCTACCAAATTTAATGTTGGAGGAGTAAGACAATGGCCGGCCAAAAACACGATAACCCGGAACAAAAAGACAATCAGCCAGCGAGCGGTAAGCCCGAGAATCAAGGGATTGACGCCGCCGTAAGTAAAATTTGGGAAGGTCCAAAAGATGGGTCCGCCCCAGGTTGCGTAGTCCCAGCCGATGCCTGGCAGAAAGCCGACGGATCCAACATGAACGCGGACGAAGCAATTAAAATCGTACAAGATGCCGCCGGCGGGCAAAAAATGGAATTTCCTCCGATCTTTACAGAAGCCCCGCCAATTGGTCCCGGTCCAGATGGAAGACCTGCCGGAATGCCAGACCTGCGCAAAGAGTTAGAGGAGGCTTTACGCCCATCCGCTGAAGATATAATCCACAGCGGTCAAATTGGTCCGGACGGCATGTATAGACCCTCTGACCGTCTCCAAGACCATGTAATTAGTCCGGACGACCCCAATAACGAGTTTCAAAAACAAGCGAGTATCTTCGAAGATACCAAACATTTGCCGCCGGAACAACAAAAGGAAGTCAAAGACGGCATACAGGCTGTCAGAGACCGCGATCCGAAAAAGATAGCGGAGTTTCTGGAGCACGCAACTCCGGAAGAGAAAGCAGCTTTCATAAAGGCCTTGAAGGATATTGGTTACAAGGTTGAAGACACGCCGCCGCCATTACATGAGCAAGCGCAAATTGGTGGCACCACACACGAGCATTTGAGGATCAGCGATCCTAACTCTGTGCTTCCCAGCGGTATAGACATTGCGATATCTAGCAACGGCTCGCTAGGACCTAACAACCATCCTCGCGCGGATGTCGCCTTCGAAAAATAGTTACTTATCGCCTCTACAGCGGATCGCCATCCTTGAGTGCTCTGACCTTGCCTGTTCCCCTGCATACTGGGCAACGTTCTCCAGCATGCGGATGACCTCCGTGCAAGGTCAATGTCTGTCCTATGTGCACACGGCTTAGATAGTGAGGACCATCTGGAGTGTTGAACTTTATCCATAGACCCGGATGCCCCGGAGAAGTTTGCCATCTTGGGTCATTGGCTTTTACGCAATTTTCCGGACAGACACCGGACATGTAACACTTCAAAGTCCTTGCCATTTTAGCGGCGGAATGCTGCAGGCTAATACCATTCTTGCCATTTTTCGCAACCCACTCATACTCCTTAATCGCCTTGCTATATGCCCTCTGGTAGTAATAGCATTGGGCAAGATAATTGTGAATTGCTTCGTTAGTAGCCCCACCCTTAATAAGATTTTCAAACTGTGCGATTGCAGAAGGATATTTTTTCTCGTTAAAAGCTTTCACAGCTGCTTCATATCCAGGCGGAAATTTTTCAACTGGCTTGCTTATTGCAACCGGCTTAACAGGCACTGGTGCAGAGACAGGCTTTTCGTCCACAGGACTATTTGAATTACATTGAGTTGAATTGCTCGGCGCAGGTGCAGCCGGATTGGCTGGAGTCTCCGAGACAGGTGCCTCAGGTGCAACCGCATCTTTCGGCTGGACATCTTGCGCAGAAGCCTTTGCAGCAAACACCAAGCAAATAACCGCTACCAGAAAGCAACCAGTACTGAGGCTTTTACGAAAAAACATAAAGTTACCCATAGACAGACGCTGTTTCCACCCAAGCATCGTACCCAAGAAATAACCGTCAATACCAACAGATTATCGACCACCATTAGCCGCTTCAGCCGCTACATATGCGTCGACATCAAAATTAAGCTCACGCGCCTTGGCAAAATCTTGTTCCATCTGCGCATTATTCTTCATCGCCTTATAAATCAATCCGCGCTTGAAGTAGTGATGACCAAAAGTTGGATTCAGCTCAATTGCCTTGTTCTCATCAGCCAATGCCTTTTTGTATTGACCAAGCACTAGATAGGCGCAGGCTCTGTTGTTCCAGGTCCAATGGTCTGCCGGATTGAGTTCAATAGCCTTGGTAGTGTAGGGAAGCGAACCCTTAGCGTCTCCTCTGCGCAAATAAGTCATGCCGATTCCATTCCAAGCAATCGCACTTTTTTCATTAATCTGACTGGCTTTATCGAAATCGCGAAATGCTGCTTGCTGATCACCCTTGTCGGAAATGAGAAGGCCGCGATTGTTGTAGCCCAAGGTTAGGTCGGGGCGAATCTCAATGTAGCTTGTGTAGTCTTTGATAGCTTCATCATTGCGTCCCAGCTCTTTTAGCAACTCAGCTCGATCAGAGTAGTATTGGTAATTTTTAGAATCGAATTGAATGCACTTGGACAAAAGCTCTACAGCCTTTTCAGTATCCCCTGACTCTGCAGCCTTAACTGCTTCGTCGTAGTAGTGCTGCGAAACGTTTTCCACCTCCGGCGTAGTAACCGTACTGGGTGCCGTCTCAGTAACAGGGACATCAGACTTAGGAACGTCAGACTTAGGAACCTCCACTGGCACCACGGGCACACCTGGGGCTTTCGGGGCCATTACCGGAATACCCGGGATTACCGCTTGACCAAAAACGCGCAATTCAGTTAAGCCAACAGTAGTCGCCACAATCGCAATAGCAGAAGCAGCTGTTAAGAACTGACGCATAGAAGATTCCCCCCGAGACGTACCAACACATCGAAGTTGTTTAGTAAGTGATACGATTGTCACAGAATTAACATCCCTTGGCAAGCATTTTTAACCTCAGCACGCCCTCAGGCACCTCAGAAATGCGAATTAATCAGCTTTCCTTCCAGTTAGTGACAAAAGTCTGCATGATATTGATGTTGCAGCTAATAATGGTTAATGCACCGGCAATGTGCCAACCAAGCATGGAAAAGGCAGATTCTGCCTTTTGGGAGCAAGTACAAGCCGTCAGCGAAGGTTTTACAGAATACGCTCACAAGAACGGCGCATTCCCTGCTTTTAATATGTTTGGCGGCGAGATGCTACCAGTCGTAAGAAAAGCTTTGGACGGTCGTTTAACAAATCCCTATTATGAAGATCGCCAGCCTTTAGTTCGCAACATTAGGCTCGAAGAAAGAATGATGGCCGATGTAGACTTTCGTTACATGTCGGACAAGACCTTGGATGATGAGCGAATTGACCTTTATCGCAGCAATCCACCAGCGGACTGGCGAGGAATTCCCGGCACCATTGTTGGCGTGGGAAACAGTAAAGGTGATCTAATTGCATTTTTCGGCATTGGTGCTGACGGCAAACCCCTTGCCGATACCAGTAATGATACTGTTCACGTCAAGTTTGCCGTTGTCCGCTTAGAGAAATAATGATGACAAAGAGAATTGTTGTAATTGGTGGTGGGTTCGCAGGTGTCAAGTGTATCTCGACCTTGCGAAAGAAGCTCGCCAAAAACCAGTGTGAAATTGTCTTGTTCGCCAATGAAAACCACATGGTTTTTCATCCGCTTTTAGCCGAAGTGGCTTCCGCCTCAATTAACCCAAAAGATATGGCGGCACCATTGAGACAGCTTCTCAAAGATACGCTCATACGGATGGAAGAAGTTACAGAAATCAACCTCAATAGCAATGAAGTTTGTTATGAGAGTGCCGATGGCGGTACTCAATCCATGCCATACGATCAGCTGGTCATCGCTTGTGGCACCACATCAAATTTAGCCGTCGTGCCTGGGATGGCTGATCATGCCTTTCCCATGAAAACAGCCGGCGATGCGCTTGCCTTACAAGTGCACATTATCAACCAGATGGAAAGAGCCGAGACCTGCCCTCATCAAGAAATTAAGAGCCGGCTCCTTTCATTTGTTGTTGTCGGTGGTGGCTTTAGTGGTGTTGAAGTGGCTGGTGAAATCTATGATTTCATCGTGCGCAGCGCTCGTTACTATTCGAACTTCTCGGAGTCCGATGTCAATGTCACCCTTGTTCATTCGCGGTCCCAAATTCTGCCGGAGGTAAGCTCCTCGCTTCGAGACTTTGCCAAAAGCAAGATGCAGAAAAATGGTATCCAATTTATTCTCAATGCGCGTGCTGCCTATTGCACATCCGACGGTGTTGGACTGAAAGACGGTCAATTTATTCAAGCAGGTACAGTAATTTGCACAATCGGCACCCGTCCTGCGTCCATTGTCGAAAATCTGTCTGTGCCAAAAGAAAACGACAGGCTTCTGGTCAATGCCGACATGAGCATAGAGGGCTTTAGCAATATCTGGGCAATTGGCGATTGCGCAGCCGTTCCTAATGCAGAAGATAATGCGCTTTGCCCAACCACTGCTCAGTTTGCCGAAAGACAAGGTGCTCAACTAGCGCACAACATTGTGGCCAAACTCGACGGGAAAACAACCCTTCCTTTCAGCCACAGATCTTTGGGTACTCTATGTTCTATCGGCGGCCGGAATGCCGTCGCTGAAGTACTCGGCATCAAGCTATCAGGTACTCTTGCCTGGGTAGCCTGGCGGGGCACTTACCTCTTCAAGCTACCCACACTTACACAGCAAATTGCCGTAGGACTCACCTGGGCACTGGGCTTTCTTTTTCCGCCAGCCTTGTCTTGTCCACGCATTGACCGGACACGCATGATTGGACATGCCTACTACCGGGCCGGCGACTGGATCTTCAGGCAAGGAGAACCGGCTAGCGACTTCTATGCCATCAAAAGCGGAGAAGTTGAAATAATTGACGATGCTAACGGCAATGCAGGCGTGGTAGCAGTTTTAGGCAAGGATGATTTCTTCGGCGAAGGCGCCCTTATCAATAAGAGACTAAGGCGCAACTCCTGCCGTGCCAGGACCGACGTTCAGTTATTGATTCTTGGCAAAGCGATGTTCGGTGAGGTCTCCGATGCTTTAGCCCCCTTGCGCAAAGCAATTACCGCTGCTGCCGAACGTAGAAAAGATAGCTGGGAAGATTTTGCCGAAGTAAAAAAAGTCCTTGCCGCTCTTCCCTTGTCGGCACTCATCGCACCCGTTGACTCACAAATCCTCAAAGAAACCGACAGCCTGGTACATGCTTGCCAACTAATGAATGACTCGAAAGCAAAAATCTTGTACGTAGTAGACGAAGCACAAAGTCTTACCGGCCTGGTTTCTCGCACAGATCTGCTGAAGGCGTTAGAAACCAACATCAACTTAAAAAGCGATGAGTTGTCCAAAATTGCGGCAAAGACATTTATGGTAACCAATCCAATTTGCGCCACTAAAACAGACGACACCTTAGCAGTAGTCGCGACCATGCATGACCACGACTTCAAATACCTCCCAATAGTTGACGAACATAGCTCGAAGAAACTAATTGGCTATATCACGGCAGAAGATATACTTTCGGCCATATTCAGCAGACTGTCGGAAATATCTTAGCGATTAGTTCGATAAGAAAAAAAAGAACCAATAGCGTATCATTATAAAGATAATTTTCTGAGGTGCCATTTGGTATGTGGATAGTTAGGCTTGCGCTCAGCCAACCACATACTTTTATTGTTATGGCCATTCTCATTGCTTTGTTTGG
This sequence comes from Chloroflexota bacterium, assembly GCA_005240105.1. Lineage (GTDB taxonomy): Bacteria > Cyanobacteriota > Vampirovibrionia > Obscuribacterales > Obscuribacteraceae > SBAT01. The sequence goes on along the minus strand of SBAT01000341.1, from coordinate 3,577 downwards.
ACTGGTGTCCATCAAGAGCATGGCTATTGATATCTTTCCATCCGTTGACGTGCCTGTAGTCAGCTGCGTGTGGACATATACAGGCATGTCTCCGGACAATATCGAAAACCTGATAACCAGCCCAACCGAGCGTGCTTTTGCCTCCACTGTCGGTGGTATTGAACGCATTGAATCAATGTCGCTCAACGGCATGAGCATCATCAAGGTCTATTTGCACAAGGGAGCCGATATTGGCCAAGCGGTAGCGCAAGTGTCCAGCACGGGCAACGCCGTCATGAAACAGTTGCCGCAGAACATCACTCCTCCTTTTGTGACTCAGTCATCGGCTACCGATGTGCCGGTTTTGCAACTGGCTGTCTCTGGTCAGAAACTCAACGAAGCCAAACTCTTTGATCTGGCCAGCAACTTCATTCGCGTTCAACTCTCGACCGTACAGGGGACAACTATCCTTTTCCCCAACGGCGGAAAATACAGGCAAGTCTGCGTGGACATAAATCCAGATGCTCTTGTCGGCTATGGACTGTCCGCTACTGATGTGATGGATGTCATCAATGACCAGAGCATCATCGTGCCCAGCGGCACAGCTAAGCTCGGCCGTTCGGAATATTGGGTGACACTCAACAATATCCCTGACGCCATTGAAAAGTTCAATAGCATACCAGTGAAGCACATTGGCGGGGCAACCGTATATGTAAGAGACGTAGCCTTTGTGCACGACGGCTACCAGCCCCAGTTGAACGTGGTCAATCTCAATGGCTACCGCTCGGTAATCATGAATATCTTGAAGAATGGCTCAGCCTCGACCCTGGACGTGGTTAACAAAATAAAAGCTCTCTTGCCAAAAATACAAAATACGTTGCCGCCTTCAGCAACTATTAGCATCCTCACCGATCAGTCAAAATTTGTCAGCGATTCGGTTAATGAGGTGTTCCACGAAGCAGTTGGTGCTGCCGGATTGACGGCACTTTTTATGCTGGCCATTCTAGGTAGTTGGCGCAGCACGCTAATTGTCATTTCGTCCATTCCATTAGCCATGCTCACCTCGGTTATTTGTCTGTACGTCACAGGCAACACGATAAACTCTATGACGCTCGGTGGGCTTGCTCTGGCTGTCGGCATGCTGGTTGATGACGCCACCGTGGAAATTGAAAATGTGCACCGGCAATTGGATCTAGGTAAGCATGTCGAGCAAGCAATTCTTGATGGGGCGCAGGAGGTGGCGTTACCTGCTTTTGTGTCCACGATATCTATTTGTATTGTCTTCCTGCCGGTTTTCCTCTTAACTGAACCGGCTCGTTCATTGTTTATCCCCCTGGGACTTGCCGTTTCCTTTGCTATGCTGGCTTCCTACGGACTTTCAAGAACAATAGTGCCTCTCATGTCCAAGCATTTATTTGCATCGGAAGAACATGTAGCTGGACAGGCGCGCAAGGAAGAAAAGACTAATTGGTTTACCAAGCTTTATCATTTTATTGATCGGCACTTTAACAGCCTGCGTGATACCTATCATGCAGCTCTTGCCTGGACGCTCAACCACAGACGTCCAACTATTTTTGCCTTCCTGGCATTTTATGCCATTAGTTTGTGCTTGTTGCCATTTGTCGGCCGTGATTTTTTCCCACCCATTGATGCTGGTCAATTGCGCCTGCATGTTAACGTACCAGCCGGTACTAGAGTTGAAGAGACCGAGCGCATATTTAGAAAAATTGAGAACGCTATTGGCACCTTAATCCCCTCCGATGAGATTGAAGTGCTCACTGACAATATTGGCTTACCTGTTAGTGGTGTCAACTTTGCCTTTACCGACAGTCAGACAATTGGTGAAGCTGACGGTGAGATCCTGATCACCCTTAAAGAGAATCGCCACGGATCAACGGCAGATTACCAGAAGAGCATCCGAGCCATGCTTACTAAAAACTTCCCTGAATGTAGCTATTACTTCCAACCAGCCGATATCATCACTCAAATAATCAACGCCGGCTTACCTGCCCCCATTAACATCAAAGTAATCGGCATGGATGAACATGCCAACTTCGATATAGCAAAAAAAATAAAAAGGGCAATTGATAAGGTACCCGGCGCCGTTGATGTATGCCTGCACCAGGTGGTAAATAGCCCCGCTTATCTTTTCGAGGTGGATAGAACCAGAGCCGATCAGATGGGTTTGACTCAGAGCAATATTTCAGACGCCACTCTTGTCACGTTAAGCTCCAGCTTTCAGGTATCGCCAAACTTCTGGGTAAACCCGCAAAATGGGGTGCAGTACTATCTGGAGACACTCGCTCCCCAATACCGGATTACTTCCCTGATGGATATTGGCAATATTGCCGTTAGCTCAGCGGCAACACAGGCGCAATCAGCATCATCCTGGTCCAACCAGGCACAGATTTCACCAACCGGAGAACAACAATCAACACAACTCCTATGTAATGTTGCTCAACCCTCGAGAAAATATATCCCCTATGTTGTGAATCACTACAACGTTCAGCCAACTTATGACATTTATGCCGCCTGCCAAACTAGAGACTTAGGATCCGTATCCGACGATATCGACAAAGTTTTAGCTGACATTTGCAAGAAACTACCCCGCGGCACTACTGTTACGACAGAAGGTCAGGTACTGGCAATGAATGGTGCCTTCTCCGGGTTACTCCTCGGTCTAGCAGGAGCCCTTTTGCTTGTCTATTTGCTTTTAGTTGTTAATTTCCAATCGTGGACCGATCCGTTGATTATCCTCATGGCCATCCCGGGAGCACTATCGGGGATTATCTGGAGCCTGTTTGTTACCCAGACTACCTTGAGCGTGCCGGCCCTAATGGGCACGATTATGACAATCGGAGTCGCTTCAGCCAATAGCATTTTAGTAGTCACTTTTTGCAATGAGAATTTGCGTGAAGGCAAGGATGCGCTGCAATCGGCATTAACTGCTGGATTTCAACGCTTCCGCCCGGTCTGCATGACCGCCTGCGCCATGATCATCGGCATGATACCAATGTCCTTGAGTGCCGGAATAAACGCTCCAATTGGTCGAGCAGTAATTGGCGGGCTGGCAGTTGCCACACTTTCCACTTTGTTTTTCGTACCCATACTGTACAGCTTAATTAGGCAGAGCAAGAAAAAAGAGACCCCCTAAAAATGTCAAACCAAATCACAAAACCGGGAAAACTTCGCCTTGTCGTGTTCGTCGTCGCCGGCGTAATTCTGACCTTTTTCTTACTGGGCATAGTGCCCAGACTGGTAAGAAATATGGAACTGGAAAAAATGTATCGGCAAACAAAGGGTGCTGTAAGAAGCGTGCACACCGTTGTAGCGTCACCAGCGCCTTTTGAAGAAACCGGCCTTTTGCCGGGCAGTATTGACGCCATTCAATACATAAGTCTCTACGCCCGTGTAGATGGCTATTTAAAATCACGGCTGGTCGATATTGGCGAGAAAGTCAAAACAGGACAACTGCTGGCCGAAATTGATACACCCACTTTGGACAGCCAGGTATTGGAAGCTAAAGCGTCGCTCGTGCGCGCTCAAGCCGGACTCGTAAGCGCCAAATCCGTCCTGCAAGAATCCCTTGCCAAATTGG
>SBAT01000278.1 GCA_005240105.1 Chloroflexota bacterium | reverse complement strand
GTCCAGCGTCAAATCGATTACGGCAAGCAGCGCGGCGTTGCGTGGGGCATATCGGAATCCGGCTTTAATACGGTCGATGTCCAGCTCAACTACCAGTACCGCGCCTTTGGTGTGCCTGGCCTGGGGCTGAAACGAGGACTTGCCGAAGATTTGGTTATTGCACCTTATGCATCCGTGCTTGGATTGATGGTCGCACCTGAGGAAGCATGCCTAAACCTTAAGCGCCTCGCTACTGAAGGCTTGCTAGGAAAATTTGGCTTCTATGAAGCGGTAGATTATACCCCATCGCGGCAACGACGGGGCGAAGCCAGCTCAGTGATCCAATCCTACATGGCGCATCATCAGGGCATGAGCCTGCTCTCCTTGGCTTATTTGTTGTTGGATCGGCCCATGCAGCGTCGGTTCTCGTCTAACCCCTTGTTCCAAGCCACTATGTTGTTACTCCAGGAGCGAATCCCTAAAGCTTCCGCTTTCTATGTGCAAACTGCTGAAGTCGCCGATGCGTTGAAATCCTCCAGCGAACTGCAAAGCCAAATCAGGGTAATCAACAACCCAAACACGCCTTTGCCTCAGGTGCAGTTATTATCCAACGGCAGGTATCATGTCATGGTAACCAATTCCGGCGGTGGTTACAGCCGCTGGAAAGATCTCGCCGTCACACGGTGGCGTGAAGACACTACCTGTGACCACTGGGGCACCTTCTGTTATATCCGCGATATAAAGACGGGGGCTTATTGGTCAACCGCGCATCAGCCTACCCTTAACCGATCCGAACATTATGAAGCGATTTTCTCCGAAGGGCGGACGGAATTTCGTCGCCGCGACCACGATTTTGATACGCATACCGATATCGTCGTTTCGCCCGAAGATGATATTGAAATGCGCCGAATCCGCATCACCAACCGTGCTCAGACAGCCAGAGCGGTCGAGGTAACCAGTTATTCGGAAGTGGTTATTGCATCGGCTGCCTCGGACAATCTTCATCCGGCATTTAGTAACCTCTTTGTCCAGACTGAAATCATCGACCAACATCAAGCGATTATGTGCTCTCGTCGTCCGCGTGCGCTAGATGAGCCAACACCGTGGTTATTTCAATTGATGGTTGTACATGACAGTGAGTCCAGCGGCGTATCGTATGAGACTGATCGCGCACAATTCATCGGTCGTGGGAACGACCTTAGCACACCCTTAGCGATGGTCGATTCAGGAAAGCTTTCGGGTAGCGAAGGTGCGGTACTCGACCCGATAGCTGCCATTCGCCATCAGATCACACTGGAACCGGAAGCATCGGTAATCATTGATCTGGTTACCGGTATAACCGATACCCGTGAAGCCAGCCTGGCGCTGGTGGAAAAATACCATGATCGGCGGCTCGCCGACCGAGTTTTCGATCTGGCCTGGACACATAGTCAGATTGTTCTGAGACAACTCAATGTCACGGAAGCCGAAGCCCAACTTTATAGCCGACTCGCAAGCTCAGTTTTATATAACCATTCTGCCCTGCGTGCCGATGCCAGTGTTGTCATCAATAATCGTCGAGGACAATCGGGGTTGTGGGCTTATGCGATTTCCGGTGACCTGCCGATTGTGCTGTTGCAAATCAACAAATCAACCAATATCGAATTGGTGCGCCAATTGGTAAAAGCCCATGCTTACTGGCGCTTAAAAGGATTAGCGGTAGACCTCGTAATCTGGAATGAAGATCATGATGGCTATCGCCACACATTACAGGAACAAATTCTGGGGCTTATTGCCTCAGGCGCGGAAGCCAATTTACTTGATCACCCCGGCGGTATTTTTGTGCGACATGCAGATCAGATTGCCAGCGAGGACCGTATCCTCATTCAATCGGTGGCACGTGCAATTCTGACTGACAGCCGAGGAACACTTGCTGAACAAATAAACCGTAGCGTTCCAATAGCGATAAGAGTTCCTCGCTTTAAGCCAAGCCGAAGCCAGTACTCAGCTAAAGCCGAAATTACTACCTTACTACCACGCAAAGACCTGGTTCTGTTTAACGGTCTGGGAGGATTTACCGCTGACGGCCGCGAATACGTTATTACGCCAGCTACCGGTCAAATGACACCCGCCCCTTGGGTGAATGTTATTGCCAATCCATTTTTTGGCACCATCATCTCCGAAAATGGACAATCTTACACATGGAGTGAGAACGCCCACGAATTCCGTCTTACCCCTTGGCATAACGATGCGGTGAGTGATGCTTCCGGAGAAGTCATTTATCTTCGCGACGAAGATAGCGGCCATCTTTGGTCGCCGACATCACTGCCTTGTCCTGGAACGGGAGACTACATTAGCCGACACGGATTCGGTTATAGCGTCTTCGAACATAACGAAGATGGGATTTATTCAGAACTCATCGTTTATGTCGCTCTGGATGCTTCAGTTAAGTTTTCGGCATTAAAAATTCGTAACCAATCGGGACGATCTCGGCGATTGTCTGTCACAGGCTATGTCGAATGGGTACTGGGCGACCTGCGCCCAAAAACCGCTCCACACATCATTACCGATTGCACCATTCCTGGCGGCGCATTATTAGCCTCTAATCCCTACAACAGTGATTTTTCAGATCGGGTAGCGTTCTTCTATGTTGATGACTCCAGTCGCACCATAAGCGGTGACCGCACCGAATTCATAGGACGCAATGGCAACCTGCGAAAACCTGCCGCCATGAACCGCTCACATCTTTCCGGTAAGTTTGGCGCAACCTTGGATCCATGCGCGGCGCTCCAAGTCTCATTTGAACTGAACGAAGGCCAAGAGCGCGAAATAGTATTCAAGTTGGGCATGGGCCGAGATGTTAACGATGCGAGCACATTAATTCAGCGCTTTCGTGGTTCCGTCGCGGCGCTCGATGCGCTTAGAAAAGTTCAGCGCTACTGGGTTGAAACATTGGGAGCTGTGCAGGTGGAAACGCCTGATCCCAGCATTAATATGTTGGCCAATGGCTGGTTGTTGTACCAGACCTTATCTTGCCGCTTATGGGGACGCAGCGGCTATTATCAATCCGGTGGGGCATTTGGTTTCCGTGACCAACTGCAGGACGTTATGGCACTGGTTCACAGCGAACCCAACAGGGTACGGGAACAACTTCTATTATGTGCCGAACATCAGTTTAGTGAAGGCGATGTTCAACATTGGTGGCACCCTCCTTCTGGCCGTGGTGTTCGGACACATTGCTCGGACGATTTTCTCTGGTTGCCGTTGGTAGCCTGCCGCTATATAAAGATCACGGGTGACTTAGCCATCCTGGACGAAGTTGCCCCGTTTTTGACGGGTCGTCCGGTCAATGCTGATGAGGACTCTTACTACGATTTGCCCGGTCGATCAGAAGATGTTGCAAGCCTCTACCAACATTGCGTTCGTGCCATCCTGAGGGGGCTACGGTTCGGTGAGCACGGACTGCCCTTAATGGGCACGGGTGATTGGAATGATGGGATGAACCTGGTCGGTATGGGAGGTAAAGGTGAAAGCGTCTGGCTAGGTTTTTTCCTCTGTGAGGTGCTTGATCAATTTGCTGAACTTGCCCGTTTACACGGAGATATATCCTTCGCCGAACGTTGTGGTGCAGAGCGGTTTCAGTTAACTCAAAATATTGAAAAACATGCTTGGGATGGCGCATGGTATCGCCGTGCTTATTTCGACGATGGCACGCCATTAGGTTCTATTAATAACCCGGAATGCCAAATTGACTCCATCACCCAAAGTTGGTCGGTACTTTCCGAGGTCGGTGCACCTGAACGCACAGCACAAGCCATGAAAGCACTTGATGAACATCTAGTTCGACGCGAACACGGCTTGATCCAATTATTGGATCCGCCTTTTGATACCTCAAACCTAAATCCAGGCTACATCAAAGGCTATGTCCCAGGTGTGAGGGAGAACGGCGGACAATATACGCATGCGGCTATTTGGGCGACGATGGCCTTTGCCCAGCTTGGCGACAGCAATAAAGCATGGGAACTGATGAACATGATCAACCCCATAAATCATGCAAAATCACCAGCCGGGATTGCCACCTACAAGGTAGAACCTTACGTTGTCGCGGCCGATGTCTACGCGGTTGCACCGCATACTGGCCGGGGAGGATGGACTTGGTACACCGGTTCCGCTGGCTGGATGTATCGACTTATCACTGAATCCCTATTAGGTCTCCAGCGAGAGGGCAATTCCTTACGTATACAGCCTTGTCTTCCTGAAGATTGGACGGAATTCAAGATACGTTATCGTTATCAGGATACTTTTTACCGTATCATAATAAGGCAGACAACCCAAGTTGAAATGATTCCAAGCTTTACCCTGGATGGCATCGTACAGCAGGAACAAACTATTCCGCTGATTGATGATCAGATAGAGCATAAAGTTGTAATCATAATAGTTCGGTAAGGATGATTATCCGTGATGTCCATCAAAAATAATCACGCTGAAATACTTTTCTGAGACCTTTGCACGGATAACAGAAACCGCGGCGGATTGGTTAAATGCCGAATTTTTTGAATAGGTATTGCTTAATAGGCGACAATTGGCTGAAAACTGCATTCATC
>SBAT01000218.1 GCA_005240105.1 Chloroflexota bacterium | reverse complement strand
GAATTTGTCTATGAAGACTTTGGTGGCAGAGCGCCGGATGACATCTCACCCTATGTTAGGGTTAAGACAACAACACGTGTGAGAATTCCGGCAACCATTCTTCTTTTGGGTCTTGCGCCGACCTCTAATGGTTTTATGGACTCAACTTGTGTCTATTGTTTCCCGATTGTGAAATTTAAGCTCAGGCTGAGCTAGCCTCGACCATCGAAGCAAGATAATTCAGTAAAGCCTGTTGATCATTGGGCGATTTTCTCACCAGGTCAATCACTCGTGAACCGGTAATTACCCCATCTGCACCCAGCGACAGCATGCGTTTGGCATGCTCTGGTGTGGATATGCCAAATCCAACAAGAAGGGGCAGGTTTGTGGACTGCTTAACCGTCGATAGGAGTCCTTGCAACCTTTGATCGAAGTCTTCATGTACTCCGGTTATCCCTAAGCGTGAAACAACGTAGAGGTAGCCGCTTGCCTGTTTGAGAATTAACTCCAGACGGTGTCCTGTGGTCATAGGCGAGACTATAAAAATCTGAGCCAATTTGTTTTGTCTGGACAGGTATGTGATGTTGCTTGATTCTTCAGGTGGCAAATCGACAATTAAGACACCGTCAACACCAGCTTCCTTTGCCTTGGCATAGAAAGCTTCCGGTCCGTATTTAAGGACCATGTTGTAATAGACCATTAAGCCGATGGGAATATGGGCGTCGAATTTGCGTGCGTCTGCTATTAAGTTAAAGGCATCCGTGACGCTAAAGCCAGAGGTTATCGTTTCCACTGCCGCTTGTTGAATGGTTGGACCATCAGCAATGGGATCGGAAAAGGCTATGCCTAATTCTAGAGCAGTGGCACCGGATTGGATCATTGTCTTGATTGTTTTGAGACAGGTGTCTCTATCCGGCCAGCCAAGCATGGTGAAAGGCATGAAAGCTTTCTTCTTGTCGGCTTTCAATTTGACAAACCGCTCGTTATATCTATCCGTGCTTAATGTCTCAGGCATTGGCTTTCTCCTTGAGCACCTGTTCTAAATCCTTGTCTCCACGTCCTGATAGGTTGACCAGAATATTCTTGCCCTTGCCTGCCTCACCGGCTAAACGTTTCGCATAAGCCAGCGCGTGTGAACTTTCCATAGCTGGAATTATCCCTTCCATTTGGGCTAGTTCGTGGAAAGCGTCCAATGCTTCGGCATCCGTTGCCGAGTCGTACTGAGCGCGACCAATTTCCTTCAAGTAAGCATGTTCCGGACCCACAGAAGGATAATCAAGTCCTGCGGCAATGCTGTAAGTTTCTTGCACTTGGCCGTCTTTGTCTTGCAAGAGCATGCTGACCATGCCATGCAGGCAACCGACTTCCCCTTTGGATAAAACAGCACCGTGTTCATGGGTGTTCAGTCCTTTGCCGGCTGGTTCCACGCCTATAAGTTGGACACTCTTGTCGTCCAGGAAGGCGGCAAAGATACCTATGGCATTGGAGCCGCCACCCACGCAAGCGATGACGTAGTCAGGCAGGCTCTTGTTCTGTTCGTCAAATTGGACACGCGCTTCGTCACCAATTACACGCTGGAAGAATTTTACAAGCGTGGGAAATGGATGGGGACCGGCAGCTGTCCCCAACATATAATGCGTGTCACGCAAATTGGATATCCAGTCTCTTAGAGCTTCGTTGATGGCGTCTTTCAGTGTCCTGCCGCCTGTTTTGACAGCATGCACTTTTGCGCCCATAAGTTGCATGCGCAATACATTTGGCTTTTGGCGTTCAATGTCCACTTCACCCATGTAGACTTCAGTCGGGATGCCCATGAGAGCACCAGCCATGGCCGCAGCCACACCATGCTGTCCGGCACCGGTTTCAGCGATGATGCGAGCCTTGCCCATGTATTTGGCAAGCAGGGCTTGTCCAAGGGCATTGTTTGTTTTATGGGCGCCACCATGGACCAAGTCTTCGCGCTTGAGATAAATATTGGCTCCCCATTTCTTGGAAATATTCGTTGCCAAGTAAAGAGGCGTTGGACGCCCGGCATAGTTTGCCAGAAGATGACTCAATTCGCTGTTAAATTCCTTGTCTTTGGACAAACGCAAGAAGGCTTCTTCCAGCTCTTCTAGAGCCGGCATTAGAGGTTCAGGGGCAAAGACACCACCGAATTTGCCAAACTTACCTAGTGACTGCATAAACTATTCTCCCTGACTGTTTGACAAAAACGTTTTAGCTTGTCGTGATCTTTCTTGCCCGGCGAACTTTCTACGCCTGAGGCAACATCCACTGCAAATGGTCTAAGCGTGACGACAACTTCTTTGACGTTTTCCGGAGTTAAGCCGCCGGCAAAAAATACTGGCGGCAACTCTTTGTGGTGTTCGATGACTCTAGAGGCTGTTTGAATCAATGAATGAATGTCTTGCGTGCTTCTTTTTGTTCTGTCTAAAAGGATGTAGTCAGCAAAGGAAATGTATTTACCAATTGCTCCTGTAGTCAGGCTGTCTGTCAGTTCAAAGGCCTTAATGACCTTTTCATCAGTATATGCGCAAGTTTCAGGAGTCTCATTTCCATGATATTGAACCAGTGATAGACCAAGCGCTGAGACGGTAATGTCAACTTCAGCTGGTGGATTGTCTTTGAAGACTCCCACAATTGATACGCGATCATCCAGCTCGTGGACAATTTCCTTTGCCGCATCAAAGGTGACAGCCCGCGGGCTCTCTGGGGCAAAAATAAGGCCAATGAAATCGGCGCCGGCAGATACGGCGGCTCTGGCGTCTTCAATATTGGTTATTCCACAAATCTTGATCTTGCTCATTTGCCTGTCAGCTCCTTGAGCTTGGCTTCTATGTCGTCGGACTTCATTAGAGCGCTGCCTACAAGGAAGCGTGAACAATAAGGCAGAAGCCTTTCAATATCCTGCCTGTTTTCAATCCCTGAAGCAGAAACTGTATTTATCCAATCCGGTATCAAGGGAGCCAATTTCTCGGTGGTAGATAGATCTATCTTTAAATTATCTAGATTGCGGTTGTTAATTAATAACACTTGCGGTGTTACATCAAGGGCACGTTTCAGCTCGTCTTCATTTTGGATCTCTACGACAGGTGTCATGCCTAGTTCCAAGGTTATGCTGTGCAACTTTGCCAGTTGATCGTCATCGAGAGCTTTGACGATCAATAATGTTGCTTCAGCACCTTTCAGTCGTGCTTCGTAAATTTGAAATACATCAATGATGAAATCTTTGCATAGTACTGGACGGCGAGTGTAATGGACCACATCTGCAAGCAGGTTTAAGCTGCCGCCAAAATAGCGCATATCGGTAAGGACGGAAATCGCCGCGGCATATTTGTTGTAGGCATTCAGAATGACTTTTATATCTGGTTGTTTCTTGAGAACTCCGGCTGAAGGTGACGCCGGTTTGATTTCCGTTATCAGGCGTAATCCATCACCAGTAAGACTCTTGAGAAAGTCACCAGATCCAGGTTGAACTGCCCGTTCCATTTCGGCAATGGTGGTGGAAGATTTGCGCACGGCAACTTCTTCATACTTATGGGCTATGATTTCAGCAAGCACACTTGTTGAATCTGGCATATGCCCTCCTTAATTGATCTAGCTTTTTCAAAACGGAACCATCCTTCAATAATTCTCGAGCTTGCAAGCGCCCTTCTTCAATTGAACCAACGCGCTCGGCAGCATAAAGTCCAGCTCCTGCATTTAAGCAGACTAACTCGTAATAGTCAGAAGCCTGGTCTTTCCCTTCAAATAGTTTTACAAGAGCCTTGGCTCCTTCCTCTGGATTTAAGGCAGTAGTCTCTTCAGGAATTTCCCTTTTGCTAATTGTTCTAGCGTCGTAGATTGTTTCATTGGTCTTATGACCGGAAACTTCTATTAGCGTAATTGGAGAGTAAGGACTTAATTCGTCAAGGTTGTTTTCTGATCGAACAATCAAGGCTCTTTTGGGCTGTACATGGTTGGCTAAGTAATCGGCAACAATACGTTGCATCGTGGCGTTGGATATCCCCATCAGGCGATAAGTTGGTTTGAAGGGATTGAGCAGGGGACCAATGTAGTTGAAGATTGTCTTTACCGCCAGTTCTTTGCGGATTTGGGCAAGCTGAGCAAGAGCAGGATATGCCTGAGGAGCGAACAGGAAAACAAGATTTGTTTCTTGAAGCAAATTGTCAACTTCCGTAATTGGAATTGATGCAGAGAAACCCAGCGCTTCTAAAAGATCAAAACTACCGCTGGCCGAACTGACGGCTCGGTTGCCAAATTTGGTTACGGTAAGCCCAGATGCGGCAAGCACAAAGGCAACCGCTGTTGATGTGTTGTAGCAAGAAATACCGCTGCCGCCTGTTCCGGAGCAATCAATGTAGTCATTGCCGGCGCGTTCAGGAATGCCTTCGATGCACGTGGCACTAATTGTCTCGACAAATGTTTTAAGTGTCGGCAAATCAATTTGGTCTGGTGTCAGGGCGAGCAAACTTTCTTTGAGTTCTGGAGCCTGCAACTCAAGACGAAGCATTTTTTGAATGTATTCCGGTGTCAGCATATCTCCACGAAGTTCCTTAGTATAGTCTGACCTTCCGGTGTGCCAATGGATTCTGGGTGGAATTGCACGCCGTATAGCGGATACTGCTTGTGTTGCAATGCCATAATTTCGCCATCGTCAGAAGTACGGGCGGTTATCTCAAGTTCAGTGGGGAATCTTTCATCACTGGCAACCAGCGAGTGATAGCGCATAGCAGCAAATTTAGGACCTAGACCTTTGAAGAGCTTGGATTCTTTTGTGATCTCAATTTCGCTTGTTTTACCGTGCACTATTTTCTTGGCTTGTCCGACAACGCCGCCCATGTGTTGCACCATGCCTTGATGTCCAAGACATACTCCAAGTGTAGGTAGATTTAGCGAAGCACGCTCCAGGATCACATCCTTGCAGACGCCAAAGTCATTGTCGTTGGCTGGATGTCCGGGACCAGGTGACAAGATGATCCTGGAAGGTTTCTTGGACAGGATGCCGGAAAAGCCAATTGCGTCGTTACGTACTACTTCAACGGTTTCGTCAGTTAGCGCTTGCACCATTTGATAGAGGTTATAGGTAAAGGAATCGTAATTGTCGATTAATAGGATAGACATTAGTGCAACCCCTCCGCCATTTTAATTGCTGTCAGCACGCTCTTGGCTTTATTGCAAGTTTCATTGAACTCCGCCAGCGGATCGGAATCATAGACAATTCCGGCTCCTGCATTCACGTGCGCGTAACCATCTTTTATAACAGCTGATCTAATGGCAATTGCGCCATCGGTATTGCCAAAGCAGTCAAAATAGCCAACAGTGCCGGAATAAATCCCGCGTTGTTCTGGTTCAATTGTTGCCAGCAATTGCATTGCCCGTATTTTTGGTGCGCCCGATACTGTGCCGCGCGGAAAGCAAGCGCGTACTAGATCAAAACTGTCTCTTTGTGAACAAAGCTTGCCAGTCACATCTGTTGCCAAATGCATGACGTGTGAATAACGAGTGATTTGAGCAATTTCGCCAACCCCCACAGTGCCGACCTGGCATATGCGTCCCAGGTCATTTCTGCCCAGGTCTACCAGCATGCGGTGCTCGGCAAGTTCCTTTTCGTCCTTCTTTAATTCTTCGGCTAGTCGAATATCTTCTTCTTCTGTTACACCGCGCGGGCGAGTGCCGGCAAGTGCTCGCAAAAGGGCGGCGCCATTTTTTGCTTTGACAAAAGTCTCCGGTGACGAGCCAAGATAGTCAAAGCCAGGACATTTGAGGAAGTAAGCGTATGGTGATGGGTTAATTGCTTGCAGGATGCGGTAGATGGAAAGCGCGTCACTTTTAATTGGCTGGCTAAATCTATGCGAGACAACAATTTGAAATACTTCGCCTTGAGTGATGAATTTCTTGGCTTCCTTTACCGTCGATATGAAGGTTTCTTTCGTAAACGGTCCACTGACGTTTTTGAAGAGTTCTTCATCAGTCAATGCAGCACTTGTATTGAGTGGTGGCAGATGTCCGGATGAGAGCAGCTTTCTTTGCAGTTGTTCGGCATGAACTTTTCCACGATAGGAAATTATGTGAATTACCCTTAAAAGATGGTCAAAGATAACTACAGAGTCATAGAGCCCATAAAAGCCTTCCGGTACGTTGAATGGATCGCTCTTCTGCTGATGGATGCCTTCGAAATATTTTGTAATGGCATAACCAAGATAACCAACTAATCCGCCGGCAAATGGAAGATCTAAGAGTGGTTTGCTTGGTGCAATCGATGATTGAAAGTTTTCTAGCTGAGCTTTCAACAGCTTAAGTGGATCTGTAAATATAATGTCTTCGACTACAGAGTCTTGCTTAATCGATGCTTTTCCATCTTTTAGGGAAATGGTTTTAATGGGGTCAACACCCATAATGGAAAACCGTGCAAGGCGTGTGTCTGATTCACTGCTCTCAAATAAAAATGCAATTGCCGCGTCCGCGCTTAACTTGTGAAATGCAGAAACCGGTGTTTCAACATCGGCAAGCATGGAGATGATTGTTGCTGTCTTAAGTTGATCTGGTGCTTGTGTCATTTGATGGCCTTTGGGTGTATGCGATACGCCCCTACTAGTTCACTATAAAAGAAAAGAACCGCAGTGCATAAAGAGCAAGCCTGCAGTTCTAGATTAGTTACACGACAACGGCTGCTCAGGTTTAGGACCAGAGCCACCAATTTGCATTTGTGAAGTTTATCGTCATTGTTGTAACTTGTTGTTTCTAAGTCGGAACTAATACTTCTTTCGGTCATCTATATCTATATAAATAGATAGCTGGAAGGCGCTCAAAGAGCCGTTAATACGCCAATGTTAACACAGGTCGGTGTGTTTGCAAGCCGGATCGTTATTTCTGCTTGACTAACGGGCATATGCCTTGTAGGATCATCAAACCGGCGGGAAAGCCGCCCAAACCAAGAAAAATAAATCGAGATAGAAAATGACCACATTTAATGCTTATTACTGGTACAAGAAGGTTCGCCTGGGGTGACGTAGGTCGCTTTTTGTTATCCAGGTGAGCCGCAGATTTAGGAATCTGCGGTTTTTGTTTTTTAAGGGCTTTAGCAGGACGCATATGAACTTCAACGCTTATTGGTATAGCTACTGGACCAGGGGACGACCCGGGTAGGTTGAACGTGAGCGTTTAAGCCTTTTCCGCCTGGGTAAGCCTCTGAGCTACCCGGGCTTTTTGTTTTTCAAATAATCACCATTATCAAGAAAGAGGACAGGACAGTGTTACAAGCAAAACTAGCAAGCAAGCAGGACGGACAAGAAAAATCAGTAATCCGCATCTCAGATCGCCTGGAAATTGGCGGCAACGAGATAGTCATTATTGGCGGACCATGTGCCGTTGAGAGCAGCGAACAGATGGACCAGGTGGCTACAGAACTAGCGCCGGCTGCCATCCAGGTAATCCGTGGCTGTATCTTCAAACCCCGCACCTCTCCATACTCCTTCCAAGGCTTAGGCACGGAAGGCGTAGCTGTTTTGGACGAAGTACGCCAAAAGCACAGCCTGCCTGTAATTACTGAGGTAATGTCCGTTGAGCATGTCCATGCGGTTCTGGGACATGTGGACATTTTGCAAATAGGCAGCCGTAATATGCAGAATTTCGAGCTTTTGAAAGCCGTCGGTCAGACGGATTTGCCTGTACTTCTGAAGCGCGGTCTGGCTGCCACTCTGGAAGAGCTGTTAATGGCCGCCGAATACATCATGAGCCAGGGCAACCAGCGCGTGATTCTTTGTGAACGGGGCATTCGTAGCTTCGACCCGGAAACCCGCAATGTGCTGGATTTAGGCGCTGTTGTAGTCCTCAAGCACATGACCCACCTGCCTGTAGTGGTTGACCCCAGTCATGCTGCCGGCAAGCGCGAGCTTGTGGCAGATCTCGCCCGGGCAGCCGTAGCTTGTGGTGCCGATGGTTTAATCATCGAGTGCCACCCGGAGCCGGAGAAGTCCGTTTCAGATGCTCGCCAGGCTCTGTCACTTGCGGATATGGCCGAACTGGTTAAGAGCTTGAAGCCAATTGCTGAAGCTATTGGCAGAAGGCTCGTTAACACCAAGCCTAATTTCTCAGTTGTAGCTGGACTTCAATCAGGTCATCAAATTAGCGAAACAGTTGTCCCTAATCGCTGTCGCGCTTAATCAAAATAAGGAGGTAAGGAAAATGAGTTCAATTAATAATGCTGCGCGATGGCAAAGCAATTTATCAATTGCTGAAGAGGCAATTCAACAGCAGGGGCAACTCTCGCGCATAAGTGAATTGCGTAACGAAATTGATGGCTTAGATGGCGACATTGCCAGGCTGTTGGCGGAAAGACTTTCTATGGTGCAGAAAATTGGTGACTTGAAGGCACAAGCAAAGCTACCTGTCTTAGACAACATACGCGAAGTAGAAGTTTTGCAACGGGCTAAAGATGCGACAAGTGATCCGGCAAGTAAAGAATCTCTAGAAAAGATTTTCCGGGTGATTATGGAGCAATCACGGAAGTTGCAGGCTAGACCAAAAAGTGAAAAGGCTCGTCTGACATTTCCGAAGGTACTGGTTATTGGTGTTGGTTTAATCGGCGGCTCTCTAATTAGACAGATCAAGCACATAATGCCCGATACCAGTGTGTTTGGTTGTGATGAACCAATTAGACTTTTGCCGGTTTTTGAAGAAGGGCTGATTGATAAAGGCGACTTTGATTTTACCGGCCTGTTACCGGAAGCTTTCCTAATTGTGTTGGCTTCTAGCCCGGATAGAAACATTCGCCACTTGAAGAAAATTGCTCCACATTTGAAGCGCGGGCAATTGGTAATTGATGTTACCTCTACCAAGGCAACTATTTGTAAGTTGGCTGAGCGTTTGGATCTAAAGGGCGCTGAGTTTATTGGCGGACATCCGTTTATGGGCAGCGAAAAGCAAGGTTTTTCAGCCTCATCGGAAGTGCAGGTCGACGGAGCCGTGTTTTGCTTGTCACCGACATCTAAGTCTTCTGAGGTATCCATTGGTCGTATTACGCGATGGCTTTGCGATTTGAACTTCCAAGTAGAAATAATGGATGCTCAAACTCATGACTTGGTTGCTGCCAGAATTAGTCATCTGGTGCAAATGGTGGCTGTGGCTATGGGATCATCCATGAATGATTCATTGACTGACGATGAATTGAAAACAATTCCAAGAATTTCCGGTAAGACATTTCGTGAATTGCGAAGATTGATGAATTCGCCTGCTGATATGTGGTTTGAAATTACGCAGCAAAATGCTCCTGAACTAATACATTGCCTCAATGACTTGAGACTGAAACTGTGGGATATTGCGCAAGCGATTGAGACCGGTGACGATACAAAGTTGAAGCAACATTTTGAAAGGGCTTCTCAAATCCCGTAATAGTGAATTGCAGTAAAAAAAGGAGGACACCGGCGGGGTAAGATGCCGGTGTCCTTGGGGTGTCTGGGCGTGTTTACGTGTTAGGCTTTGGCGCCGCGGAAGTGGTGAGGGCCGCCTTGACCGCGAGATCCGAAACCCCTGGAGGGTCCGCATCCACGCTTGTGGCCGTAGCCACGGTGCATCTTGGAGAAAGCTGCACGTTGTTCAGCGGTGAAGACATCAGCTGCTGCTAATTTCATGCTCAGTCTTGCCGTTGATAAGTCACTCTTCAAGCCATTGATTTTGCTTTGCAGACTTAGTGCTGCAGTTTTATCAATGGTTGGCTTTTTAAACGTGGCACGTAATTGACTCTTCGCTACTTTCAGTTCGGCCTTTTTAGTTGCCGTATCAAGAATGTATTGATTGCGAAGCGCCATCAACTTTTCGCGCTGTTCGGCGGTGACTTTCAAAGCTGGATCTATGGTCACCTGAGTCTGTGCCAATTCAGTTCCTGACACAGAAGTAGCTTCTTGAGCAAAAACTGGGGTGGAACACAGAAGAATGGCACCAAGTGCCAAAGTTGGGAGTAATCGCATTTGTATTTTCCTTTTTCTAGTGATTGGTGGTTCGGTCACCGTGTAATGAAGCAGACGACTGCGAGCTATCCCAGTTCCAGGCGGAACATTAAATTATCCGCGATGTCAACAAGGAGTCTGATTGAGTTGCCCTAATACATTTAAAAAGTCCTGGTACAGGGTAGAACTAAGACAGGCTAGACGTATGCATGAAGACTGGACCGGAGGTTCGTAACATGGGTGGTCGACCTGGAGATCAACAGTCAGGCAATTTGGATTCGCAGCAGTCGTCTGCAGGTGAGGCCAAAGGTGTGGCGCACCACGCACTCGATCTTCTCAAAGAGCGTGGACATGGTGGCTTGCGTGGACTACTGGGCAAAGTGGCCAACGGTGTAGACACCGCTATACATATTTATCAAGATATTCATGGAAGTGGGCCAAGCGGTACTTCTAGATCTTATTTGCATGTTCCCACAGGTCTTTATCCGGAGAAGCCGCACAGACCGGTTCAATCCCAGCCTGAGCTGCCACCCCCAGGAGTAGTGGTGATGCCAGAGTTGCCCCCTGTGGCGCCACCGATTGGTCAGATAGCGCAACCCGGTCAGCAACAGCCATACCAGGGACAGATTGGTCAGATAGCGCAGCCCGGTCAGCAACAGCCATACCAGGGACAGATTGGTCAGATAGCGCAACCCGGTCAGCATCAAGCATCACCAGGTGAGATCGTTGCGAGAACGGCAGCCATGGACGAAGCTCATAACCTGAACAATGCAATCAATAATGACAAGAATCCATTTGTGAACAAAAACGAGCACTGGGAGCTGACTCCAGATGGTAAGCAAGTGGTAAAGGTGCCAGGACACATTGAATATAAACCTGATGGTTCTGCTGTGGTTACAGATCTGAACAATAAGGATCGGGTAACTGAAGTGATTGCTCCAGATAACACCCGCAATACGTTTGAATATAACCAGGATGGCAGCATTTCCAGATTTACCAGTCACGCTGGTGATGTTTGGCAAAGTACCGGTGATGATGGATATCATTGGCAGTGCGTCAAAGGAGCATTCAAAGGCGAACGCAGCGAAGGTCCTATGGTGGCAAATCCGAAGGATGGCACTCTTGCGATATTGAACGTGGGGCCACCTCCGGAATTGATGCAGTCACGACCGGATGGTAACCACTGGAAGGACGAACCACTAGATCCACAAACGGCGTCAAAATTATTTATTCAGGATTACTTCGACCGGCATTACGGACACCTGCGCGGAACTGATGTAACTCTCTTTGGTCTGACAGATCAGCGAGCGAGTGATGCGCTCAGTAATCCACAAACCTCGCAAGTAGACAAATTTGTGTTAAACAGTTTCATCAAGCCGTTTTTTGATAAGTGCAAAGCTAACGGAGTAGACACAACAAAAATGAATGTCCAGTATGGGCAAATCGATCAGCTTGTCCAGTATATGTTTTCCTAGTACACAGATTTATTTTTGCGGTGGGGTAAAGACTTGTACTGGATCGCCGGCATAAGGCTGATTGTCGGTTGTCGCTTGTACAGGGGGCTCTGCTGGACCTACAAGGCTTTCAAGAAAGCCTGGCTCGCCAAGGTTGGTTGGTTGACTTGGCTGCGGAGGCGGATCGGTATGGTTCCATAACGCATTTGCCGATGGCGATCTATGCAATGTAGCTGGGATGTTATTGTTAGGGGACTTCTTCGTGTAATTGAATATTGTGTGTCCGTCAGTACCTACTATGCCAACGTGTCCGTCGAGCAACAGCACTGTTCCTGGAGGATAGTTTTCCGGCAGTCGCGTACCGGGCTTATATGACTGAGTAGTAAAAGAGTTCAATAGATTGGTGACATCATCAGCGTTTAGTGCTCTTGATGAACGAACTCCCGTCAATTGTTCGAAAACGTAGTTGTAGCACTGATAATCACTATCGTCGTAACGAGGGCCGAGGTCCGGCAAATAGGGGAAATCTATGGACGGCGTGTGCCCATTTAGAGGCGCCAGACTTGGTAAGGAAAGAAAAGGAGGTACATCTTTACCATCAGGTCCGTGGTGATGGGACTCATCGCCGCTTCCAAACAAATTTGGGAAAAGTGTTCCCAGATTTACCGGTGACGACGGTGTTTGAGGTTGCGACGGCGATATATTTGTGGAAGCTGTTTGTGGCGCAGGCTTAGTCGGCTTGCCGACATTTGCCAGTGGAACCGGTTGGACAACTGGTTGGACTCGCACGCCGATATTGTATGGACCCTCTTGTAACCCGGTAATCGTCACATTGCTTTGATAAGAAGCAGGTTGGGAATTGGTATTGATTTGGGCTGTAACTGGGGCAGTCGACATGGTAATGGCTAGTAGAATTAGCCCTTGCCTATTGAGATTCATATTGAACACCTCAAGTTATCTGTCGCCTTTTAAATAAGTACCCAATGCACCCGCCTGGGCTTGCATTAATTCTGATGGGTACATTATCTTGTTACACACTGGATAGTGTAGTACCACAAGAGGTCTTGAGGGTTGGTCAAGTACTTTGTGAATTTAGATTCTGTTTGCCGGGACTTTGGCTGGTTGCCGGGCAATTCTATCTTCTAATTTAATTAGAGAAGACGTCTGAGGAATAACCGCATGTTTTCCAGTTCCAAATATGGATATTCCAATTACGCCTGTAATAGCCATTAGTGTCGAGCAAACTATCATGATGCTGGTTGGATCAAAATGTGCATAGAGTGGAGCGGCAACTAATAGACCAAGGGAAAAACCACTATTGGTTGCCATCAAACGGAATGAGAGTGCTTTGCCTAAATGGGAGCTATCAATTTCTGACGTAATTAAATTAAGGGTGATTAGCTCACCCATTGGTCCGCCAAGCGCTGCAAATGTTGCGGCAATCATTGATAAGGGTAGTGAGTGGCTAATGGCAATCAGGCAAAATCCAATGGCCAGTACGATGTTGCCGCAGAACATAACAAGTGCTTTTCTGTGGATCTGCATATTGGACATGATAATGTTCGCTAAAACATTGCCCAGACCGTAGGCGCCTACAATAAAGCCGTAGTCTCCTATGCCACCGGCTAATGTTGTTTTGACGAGGATCGGAATACCGACTGTAAATGCTATACCCCACAGTCCGGACATGATGATGGTGGTGATAAGTCCTGCCGCAACCAACTTGTGGTCTTTGACGGCGTTGAAACCTTCGACAAGGTCTTTGAGGATGTGGCAAACTGTCGTCGACTGTGTTTTGGATTCGTTCCACTTGATGTGCGAACTTAGAGCAAAAATTGCGGCCGCTGAAATTATGAAACTAACAGCGTCGATGGTGTAAAAGTGCTCTAGAGGAAATAGTGCTACGAATAATCCGGCTAAGCTGGGGCTTATGGCCCTGGCCAGTCGGTGGGTAATATCTATTAGTCCATTGATTGCCGGCATGCTTTTCGGTGATGGAGAAACGAGCGGCAAGCTCGCCTGCAGTGCGGGATCAAATAGAGCGCCAAAAATGCCAATCATTGCGCCGACAAACATCAAATGCCAAAAGTCAATTGGTCCATAAATGGAGGCAATAGGTAGGGTGGCAACGGCGACAAAACGAATTATGTCTGATGCCACCATGATTGTGCCGCGATTGAAGCGATCGGCAAGCACGCCGCCGAGGACGCCGAAGGCAATACGTCCACCAGAGATTGCAGCTGCAATAAAGGCCGCTTTTGGGCCGAAGGACTGAACAGCCATCCACATGGCGGCGATCATGTAGAGTTGATCGCCGAAGGCGGACAGAACCTGGCTCACCCAGAGGGTGGCCATTTTTGGTTGTTTTAAGACTGTAATGTAATTCATAGTCTTAGTCCTTTGACCTCACGACGAACTTCGGATCGTTGCGGTCTTCGGGTCCGACGACACATTTAGTGTCGTCTCCTTCCTCAGAATGACAAAAATGGGACTTACACGATTGCTGGTATGGCATTGGGTAGTTTGAGCACATAGGTGCGGAACTCATCTTCTTGTTTGTATCCGAGAGATTCATATAAGGCTTGGGCGTTGGTGTTGGTGTTTGCTGTCTGTAATTCTATGAAGATGGCTCCATTGGCTATGGAGTATTCCTCTGCTTGCTTCATCAGTTGTTTGGCAATTCCATTTTTGCGGCAGTTCTCGTCAACATACAAATCAGACAAGTACATGTAATAAGTCATGGACAGAGAAGACAGTCGTGGATAGAGTTGAGTAAAGCCAACAATGACTTCGTTGCCGCTTGGTTGTTTGGCAATTGCCACAAAAATAATCGAGCGATCCTGAGAGAGGTTCTCTGTCAGAAAAGTCCTCGCAATGTCGGCGGCTGGTTGCCTTTTGTAGAAGCTGCGATAAGCGTTGAATTGTGGCAAGAGTGCTTCCACATCGCTCAATTCAGCTCGGCGTATTTGCAATTGCATGTTTCCCTCCATGTAAAAGTGTTTGTCCTGATACCAAGCGCGTAACCTCTTTGGCCACTGCCGGTGCGCTTTTGATGCCTCCTGAGCTCCAACCGGTTGCAATTACCAGACCGGGAATTTCCTGAAAGGACTTGACGACGCCGTAACCATCATCGGTAAATGCGTCGTAACTTCTCCTCACGGATATGCTCTCGACCATAGTGACCCAGGGGAAGTGATTTTGCAATAGGTTGTGTAGTTGATTCGACAATTTGTTATTGATTTCGTGATTGTAGTGGGATTTCACGACGGTTTGGTCCTCGCCTAATGAGCCAAGGAATAAACTGCCATCACGGAATGGTGCAATGTAGAATCCCGCGATATTGTCCATGAAGGCAATATCTAGATATTTCGCAGCGTCCTTGTAGATG
>SBAT01000386.1 GCA_005240105.1 Chloroflexota bacterium | reverse complement strand
ATTTCCTTTATAATTTTATGTCCGATTGGCGAGATTTTCCTCTAGCTTTATCTTTTACCAGCTTTGTAGTTGTTATTTATTAGGGCGAAAACACTTGTAAACAATCGTTTTAATGTATAGGAGAGCTCACCAGCGCCTGCCAAGGCATCCTGGAAGCCTTGTCCGCATTAGCTCCAAGAGGAAGATTAGAATATGTTAAGTGTTGAATCGAGGCATATGCTTACCTACTACAGCCAGACAGCACGGCTGGTAATTTATGCCGAAGGAGAAATGACCAAAGGCAAAGCAAAGACTGCCGAAGGCGTCCTGCGTTATGCCAAAAACCCCGTGGTTGCCGTCATTGACAGCAAAGAAGCCGGAAAAAAGGTTAGCGATATCACTTGGATATCTAATTCACAAGTACCAATTGTAGGCTCCGTGAGGGAGTCTCTTGCTTACAAGCCCGACGCGCTGCTAATAGGAGTTGCCTGGTCGGGCGGCAGGTTGCCTGCAGCCTGGAGAGCCGACATCATGGAAGCTCTAAAATCAGGGCTGGATGTAATCAACGGCCTGCATGACTTTCTCTCGGACGACGAAGAGATAGCCAAGGTAGCAGCTGATCATGGTCGCAAACTTATTGATGTTCGCCGCCCGCCGGAGAATTTGCCGGTTGGCACAGGCAAAGCAATAGACACCAAAGCCATGACCGTGCTGACGGTAGGTTCGGACTGCTCGACAGGCAAAATGACTGTCTCACTGGAGCTTGATGCTCTGGCAAAGGCTCGCGGTCGCAAATCGCAATTTGTCGCCACCGGACAAACAGGCATCATGATCCACGGGCGTGGTATTCCTCTGGACAGGGTAATTGGCGATTTCATGGCCGGCGCCATTGAGGAATTGGTCGTCGAAGCCGGCAAGGATAACGAGTTTGTTTTCATCGAAGGACAGGGTTCAATCGTCAACGCCAGCTTTTCCGGCGTCACTCTTTCGCTCCTGCACGGCTCTTGCCCCAAGGCAATGATCCTTTGTCACAAGCCAACTCGACAGGAAGACACGGCCGGGTTCAAGTTGTGGTCACTCAGCAAACTGATACCACTTTACGAACAGCTGGCCGCCTGCATGAGACCGTCTAAAGTCGTCGGCATTGCCTTGAACACTTACGGCATGAACGACAAGGAAGCAGCCAAAGCAATTACCGATGCCGAAGCGGAAACAGGCTTGCCGGCAACTGATCCCGTGCGCTTCGGCTCGGAAAAACTATTTGACGCAATTGTGAAATACCAGGAGAAAATATCGTGAAGACTATGGTTTCAACCATTCAACTAAAATTTGAACCACTGATTCTGGAGACAGCGCATCCTTTCGGCATCTCCTACGGCACATCCAAAACCACGGAAAATATTCTTGTCCGTCTGCAGTGGAAAGAATTTGAAGGTCTTGGTGAAGCGGCACCGGCCATGTACCACAACGAAAATCGGGCCACGGTCAATGCCGTTTTAAAAACCTGGCAAGAGGCAAATATTTTAGGTGATGACCCATTTGCCATAGCCGAAGTGGCTCAGCGTTTGGATAAATCCATTGCCGGCAATGCCTCGGCAAAAGCAGCCGTAGAAATGGCCATGCATGACCTGGCAGGAAAAATTGCCGGGCAACCTACATATAAGATGTTGGGACTGTCTCAGCTCAAAGCACCGATGACCGATTTTACAATCGGCATCGATAGTTTGGACGTGGTCGAGAAGAAAACTGCTGAAGCCGTAGAAGCCGGTTACAAGATGCTCAAGGTCAAGCAAGGGACCAACTACGACAAAGAAATCATCAAGCGCGTGCGCAAGTTGGCTCCCAATTTGCCATTAAAGGTGGACGCTAACGGTGCCTGGACTGTCAAGCAAGCAATTGCCATGTCGCATTTCCTTGCCGAGCACAACATCCAGTTTATTGAACAACCACTACCCAAATATGCGCCAGTTGAAGAATTTCGCCTGGTAAGAGAAAACTCTCCTGTGCCAATCTTTGCCGATGAGAGCATTTGTCGCGCCAATGACGTCGCCCGATTTGCCGGTGCAGTAGATGGTGTCGTCGTAAAACTAGCCAAAACGGGCGGCTTGTTGGAAGCCCTCAAAGTAATTCACACTGCGCGCTCTCACTCAATGCAAATCATGTTCGGCTGCATGATTGAATCGTCTATTGGTGTCACTGCTGCAGTTCATTTGGCCGGACTGGTTGACTATCTTGATCTGGATGGAGCACTACTACTAGCGCACGATCCTTATATCGGTGCGGAATACTCAGATGGTTACTTAAGATTGTCCGACAGACCCGGACTAGGTGTAGTCGCCCGTTAACTCATAGGAAAATCATGTCAAAGAAACAAGCTGTCGTAATTGGCGCACTCTGTATTGTCCTCGGCATCGCCGGAGTGGTAATTCAGATCTTCGGGGATTCCGGTCATGGTCCGGAAGAAGGACATAGCGACTCTCCCAAACCGGATCTCGTCAAATGGGAGACTCCCGAAACATTTTCTCAGTTAGCCAGCGCACCGACAAAGCCGGTTCTCTATGATTTTTCCGCCGTCTGGTGCGGACCATGTAAACGCCTGGCTCATGATGTTTTCGCAGACACTGACTCCGCAGCCTTTATCAATGAAAACTTCACTCCCGTACAAGCAATGGAGCCGGACGGCGAACCACCACAGCCAGTTCAAGAACTGCAGAAAAAATTTGGCATCAGGAATTTCCCAACATTAATAGTCCAGGGCACTAACAATGGGCCAATGCGCTCCATAGTCGGCTACCCCGGCAAAGACGAGACGCTAAACTTCCTCAAGCAATCGCTAGCTGAAGTTGCGAAGTAACTTTGTTAGTCATTCTGAGCGCAGCGAAGAATCTGCCGCACAGATACGACGTTCGTTTTGATCAACACGAACGAAGAATCGTTACGGAAGATTCTTCAGTCGCAAGGCTCCTTCAGAATGACAAAAGGTTATTGAGCAGTCGCAGGTGCAGCTGAAGTTTCTGGAGCTGGAGCAGTTGTTGGCGTGGTGGTAGTTGCAGTTCCGTCACCAGGTTTAGCTCCTGGTGGCAAAGCGCCGAGCTTTGTTTGATCGCCAAGCAGTGCAGCGAACTCAGGCGCAAAGTCTATTTTGGCAACCTTACGCTTTTCCTCAAGCCACTTGGTCACGTATTCGCCACCCTTGGCCATGACAATATTAGCTTTTAGATAATCGCGAACATCGGCCATCGGTGCCGGTCCAGCAGCATCATGTGCTGTCACTTTCATAATGTGAAAGCCTAATGGATCTTGCAACAACTGTTGCATCACATCACCCGGCTTCATTTTCCAAAGCATGTCGGCAATTTCCTTCGGCAGCTGCGACTTTTGCCTGAAGCCAATGTCACCGCCAGATCTGGTCTTCTGAGCGCGGGGATCATTTTGGTTTGCCAGCTGGGTAAAGCTTGCTCCAGTTCTGGCTTGCACGAGCACGGCTTCAGCCTTGGACTTTTGTTGTTGAAGAACTTGAGCTGCGCCTTGTTCAATTTGAGCCTCAGTCCAAGTAGGCTGTGCCCGTTTGACTTGCGTCTTTAGGCTCATGATAGGTCCGTTGTCTTGCATCGGTGCTGGAATGATAATTTCGCTCAAGCGAATACGTTCGGGCAATTGAAATGCCTTCAAGTTCTTGTTGTACAGGTCACGAATTTCAGCATTGCTTACAGGGGCTTTTTGACGCAACCGATCAATCCAAAGCGTGATCACTTCCTGCCTGATAAGTTCCTGTTTCAACTCGTCTTTAGTGAAGCCTGTCAATTGGGCAATTTGATTGTAGTTAGGCGTTTTCTTGAATTCGTTGAAACGGCTAACAGCTTTACGATAAAGTCCGGCGTTTTTCCCTGCATCGTAGAGCATCTGACGGTTGACTAATTCATTGAAGAAAGTTTGTTGCAAAACAATCTCGGCAGCTTTGAAAGCAAGACCGACATCAAGTAT
>SBAT01000407.1 GCA_005240105.1 Chloroflexota bacterium | reverse complement strand
GGACTAGGAACTTCAGGATCTTTAGCAGGTTTGTTAGAAAGAAAATACTGATTGCACTGAATACTAAAACTTTCTACTTCAGCTTGTAGATCTTGCAGTTGAAGTAATTTTTTCTCGATTTCAATTTTTACTTTCAGAAAATTTCTTAGTTCCATATTGATTTGAATGATCAAAAGCCTGGGCGTTACGATCAAGATTTGCGTTTTGCCAGTGAGAATATCAAGCCGATGTTTTTCCTGGTCAAGTTATTGGAAGAGTCAGGTTATGCAGGACCATTGCATTTCGATGCTCATGCTTATCGTTCGGAAGACGAAGAAGGAGTTTGGGATTTTGCCTTGGGTTGTATGCGTTCGTACAACATATTGAAGGCGAAGGCTCGGGCTTTTTCTAACGACGCTGAGGTGAAGGAAATACTTGCCGGCTTGGTCTCTGCCGGTGGTAAGGATGAATTCTCGCTCGCGCATTACAGCAGTGTCGGTGCGACCAAGTTGAAGGACCACAAATTCGATATTGATGCGTTGGCTAAGCGTGGTTATGGATATGAGAGGCTGGATCAATTGTTGTTTGAACATTTGATGGGAGTTCGCGGTGTTGTTACGGCAAATAACAGATCAATGGCGACCGCTAGAGCCTAGACTGCTAGATTCGTTCTGGTTGAATAATACGGCTTTTGTATAGCTGCGGAAGATCTCTCCACTACGCACCCGGTGGGTGCTTCGGTCGAGATGACAAACTAAAACTGGCGGTAGGCGCCGGAGCCGCTGAATACGTCGTAGTCGAATTTGAAGTTGACTTGAATGACGTCCGGTGAGCCGGCCGGCAGTGGTGGCAATGGCTGTGCTTGCTTGATGGCTTCTACTGCTGCGGTGTCGGCAACGGCCACTCCAGAGGCTGTAACCATCTTTATGCCGGTGACTGTTCCGTCTTTGTGTGCTTTGAAGGCAATAACAATCTTGTTAGACTCATTGCCGCGTGGCGGGAACCAGGACTTTTTGATCTTTCTTTGCATGGCTGTCAGCCACGAGCCGTAATCGACATCTGCGCCGTCACCGCTGTCGCCGTTGCCGGTTCCTGTTCCGCCAGAGGATGCGCCGCCGCCTGTGGTAGGCGCAGCGGGAGCAGGAGTGGATGCCGGCATGGGCACCATATCAGGGGCCGGTTTTGGTGATACCACGGCAATTGGAGTGGGAGCCACGGGTCTAACAACAGGCTTTGGTACTGGCTTTGGTGGCACGGGCTTCGGAGGTTCCGGAGCTTTTTTTGGTGCCGGTGGAGAAGGATTCTTCTTCGGAGAAGGCTGTTGCGGTACCAGCTCAATCTCGGTGATTTGTTGCTCGGGTGGTTTTGGCGCAATGAAAAACAGGATCAAAATCAAAAACGCCATTATCGAGGCGAAGTGCGCCAGATAAGAACCGCTTGTTGTTTCTGAAAGCATCAATGTGC
Organism: Chloroflexota bacterium; assembly: GCA_005240105.1. Lineage (GTDB taxonomy): Bacteria > Cyanobacteriota > Vampirovibrionia > Obscuribacterales > Obscuribacteraceae > SBAT01. Next base: position 3,612 of record SBAT01000407.1, on the reverse strand, counting down.
GGTGATGGATTATGTAGCCCTTGCGCAGCCTAACGGCATAGTCATAAGCCTGGCGGCTGGCAAACAGGGTGAAACTAATCATCAAGCCCAATATGACATAAGACAGTCCGCTGCCGAAATGCAATTGCAATGGAGTTGCGGACTCCCAATGGATTTGCAGTCCGGCAAAAGCAAAGGCAGCTTCAAAGGCTTTGAGAATTGGCTCGGATGCAAACATCCAGGCAAGGATTAAGAAGTTTGTTGCGGCAACAGTGAGGTAAAGATATCCGCGTCGCTTATCGCCAACGTAAATCTGTCCCAGTCCTGGGATTATTGAAAGCTGTGCTGCTTTTTTTGGATCGCAGTTTGGAAATTCCAGCGCGTCAGCAGTTTGGTCAGAATTCTCTGCCAATTTGTAATGTCTTTCTTCTTGAAACGTCCGCACGGTCGCCTTTTGTTCCTTTTCCGGCAAGAGCGAAGATCTCCCAGAATTAGCCAGTTAAGTATATTGGACTTACCCCTAAATTTGATGAGTGAAATTTACTGACAACATTGTTTGAATTATTTTAATGTGCGTCGCCTGTTGGCAATTAGCGGGTTTCCGGATGAAATGAAATTGTCAGGCAGATAAGATAAGTGAACAAATTGTAGAGACGATGTTCACTCTAGAGGATTTGGCTAATGATCAAAAATTTCTTGGCGGCACTTACGCTGGTGGCTTCTACGTTGCCGATGGTTCAAGTAGCAGTCATGGCTGCTCCCCAGGCAAAGGTGGCACAACGTGCGCCGATAGCCCCTGTGACTGTTGGGCAATGGTTTACCAACTTCGATCAAATAATGCGCTCTAATATCATCACCATGCAAGAGAAAGAGCAGTGTGACGGCTTGCTTGCCCAGGCAATCATGCCGAATTTCGATAAGGGTGCAGCAAGAAATCTTCTGTCCGGTTTATCTAATAGATATGTGCGTGCCTCGCACTTACTTGATGCCATGCCGAAAACGGCTCCAACCAAACAGCTATACGAAGGATATACATGGTATTACGCGGAGACCGCTAAGCTATTCCAAACGTATTTGAAGTTGATAGACAATCCAATGGGATTGGCAGCCACCGACGAGAGTGGACAATTGCTCGCACCACAGCTTTTACAGAAAAAAGAGCAGTTGATTCAAGTGCGTCAGGCACTTATTGCATTAGATCAAAAGGTAAGGAATGAAAACTCAATCGCCGTGCCAGCAATAGGTATGTAGCTCTTGCCGTCTCTGTGAGATAATACCGCTGGTATTAAATGGTGATTGTCATGCATAAATTCTTGATTCCGGTCTCTCTTGTAATTGCCTTGTCTTATTCGCTGGCTCCTGTCAAAGCCGGTGAAGCCGAATGGCTTACTGAAGAACAAATGCAAAAAATGTCCATTGCTGAACTGCAAGAATGGGCCAACAAAACGGATAAGAACGTCAAGACATCGCGCATCTTTAAACTCAAGAGTCGTGCTCACATGGAGCGTCGCCTTGGTTACCATCCAATGCTGGCAGAGAATTCTCCAGATGTGCAGCTAAGAGACGAACTTCACCCGAATAAAGATACTCGACCGGACGGTGCCAAGTCATCGGCCTTTCCGGAACCTCATTATTATGATGAAACCATGAGAGGGGAAGACAAGGGGATTGTCGGTGGAGTGCTGAAAGTTGTCGGATTTCCATTGACCGAATCCATGCACATGCTTCATCACGTGGGAAAAGGAATGGAGAAAGTTCTCTATTTCCTGGACGAAAGATTTCCCTGGATTTAGTTATTTGATGGCGTGAAAGGCTTTTTTGCGGCTTTCATCCATTTGTTTGATGTCGTGATCGATATTGTGGCAAATGGCAGCAATGGCATTTTGATTGTAAATAGGACCAACTGCTAGTTGCACGAGAATTTTGTATTGATTCTCGATGTCCTGTACTTCGGCCTTCATCTGTGTCATGTATTCGTCGGCCTTCTCTTCCTTGTCGTCAGGAATCAAGATGGCGTCGATGTCTTCCTGCACCATTGGTACAAGATTGGCCAATTGAGTCATGTAATACTCAACCCACTTCTTGCGCATGGGCAAGTAGTCCCCGGTTGTGAAATTGACAGGTATATAGATGACTGTGCCGGCAATAATTTCCGGCTCTTCAATCAAGTTGGCTACCTGTCGAGTTGCTTCGTTGTAAAGATCGGTATCAGTATGCTTGAGTTGTCCCAGTGTCTTAGCAAGCACATTTAAACCTGTTTGTGCTTCTTTGACGGTTTTGACCACACTGCCCTGCAGAGGCTGGGTTGTGCTTGTGATTGTCTGAGTTGTAACTGTTGTTGTCTGTGTCGTATCGGCTGCTTGGGCGACTGCTTTTACTTTAGTATTACAGGCACCTTTGGCGCACGCATCCGGGTGGTGTGAATCGCAAGCCTGTGCAGACAGAGCTGTGCCGGACAGTGCAAAAAGCACCATGTAAGACGAAAGTTTTGCAGTATCCCACAGTTTCATTTAAGTCCTCCTTGCAGTCCCATTTGAGCATTATGCCACGGATTTTGGATAACACTACTTAAGCGTTTCAATTTTGATGTCCGGCAGTGATTTAACAAAGTCGGCGCCAAAGGCAAGCGAGGGTGTAAGCGCCCCTGTGGCGATGTTGCCTTCTAGGATGCGTTCGACACTGGCAAGAGCCGAATGACTAGTCAATGTGTAACCTTCAGGACAGCGCATGCGTAAGGTACACTGCTTGTCTTGGTGTTTGCCTTCAGCAACAATGACGCATTTAGCTTGGGCACGCCCTTCATCTGTCGGACCACTTAGATATTTCGATATCAGTTGCTTGCCCATTATCTGTATCGGTGCGCTGGATAGAACTGGTCTTAGTAGTTCTGCCGCGCGCATAAACATTACCGTATTAGTTGTGGTGGCAAAATACACTTCAATGTTTGGAATGCCTGTAGAGCGAAAGGCTGTCGCCACATCGCCCCAGGGCATAGACACTGCAAGAGTGTTGTGGTGGTTGAAGTTGAACTTAGTTGTCTTATAGGCAAGGGGGACTTTGATTAACTTGCCGTCTTGCCTGATGCAGCCACCATGGGCGGTGCCTTCGAACATTGTCTTAGCTGTGCCACGGCTAATACCGGCGCCAACTCCGGCAATGCCCAGGCGCAGCTGAGTGGCTTCCGGCAACTGTTGTTTAACCATTGCCGCCAGGCAATCTGTTGGTACCACATCGAACCCCACTCCGGATATTGCTGTAATATCGGCATCGATACAATCGGAATTGCGAGAGAATAATTCTTCAAAGACTCCAATTTCACCTGTCACATCGAGGTAGTGGACTTTGGCTTGCAGACAAGCATTGAACATCGGCCGAAACGTGCTGGAAAATGGTCCGGCACAATGCAAAACGAGTTGTACGTCTCTTAAATTTGAGATGATTTCTTCACTGGACAAGAGCGAGAACGCCCGCCAGGGCATGCCCAATTCTTCGCCTAATTGTTCCAGTTGCACGGAATTTCTACCGGCAAGGATCGGCTGCAAGCCCTTTTCTTTGGCTAAACGCGCGATGAGCTTGCCTGTATAGCCGTTGGCTCCGTATAACATCCAGGTCATTGATTGGTTCGCCTTTGAT
>SBAT01000041.1 GCA_005240105.1 Chloroflexota bacterium | reverse complement strand
GCGCAATACCACAATAAGGACATAGCAGACAAGGCACAATCAGAATGGACGCGAGTGCATAGCGAAAGGCAAGTACCCGAAGAGATGTCATCGCATTCGATAACACAGGGTACGCAGTTATTCCGTATTCTGGTCGACTCCAAGTTAGCCTCAGGTTCCAGCGACGCCAAACGCTTGATTCAAGAAGGCGCAGTGCGCCTGGATGGCGAGCAGATCCGTGAGCCTAATGCTCAAATAACCCTCGGCAAACCCGAAGGTGCCGTACTGCAAGTAGGCCGCCGCAAGTTTGTCAGATTAATCAACGGCTAGGAATTCTTCATAATTGGCTACCCTGCTGCATTTGCTCCGCACCCAGGGAACAAAGTCCACTGGTGCGTAGTCAAGAACTCTAGTGGGACGGATTGGCTGGACTCTTAAATGTAAGGGTTACTCGGCTGACTATCGGTATGGGACTCGTGAGGTCGTGCGGCAAACTGCGCGGCAAGAGATTTCGCGTGCCTTTTAAGAGGGATACATTATGGCAAGCGGCTTTATTTATCGTTGTTGGACCAATAACAATCGTGGGTCCAGCGGTAATTTTCTATTTTTTGTGTCAGTAACGTTAGCACTTATGGTCATGTTTATGGTGACTAAGGCTAGTGCTTTCGTGGCTACCGTAACGGCAGTGCAGCCGGGCAACAACAAAATGCTTGTGGAAGAAGAAACCATCAAGCAGTCCAAAACTATAAAGACAAACAAAATTCGCAAGTCTGCACACAAGCATAAAACTCATGTTGCCAGGTCGAAAAGCAAAAGAAGATGGAAAGCGCCCACTGTTGCTCATTTTGACGGACACAGCCTGGGAAGCAAAACCGCTCAGGTAACCGCTGAAGGTGTTGGAGTCGCCTCCTGGTATGGTCCGGGATTTCATGGAAGGCGGACAGCCTCGGGCACTGTTTACGACATGAATGAAATGACCGCCGCCCATAAGACTTTGCCGTTTGGAACAAAACTTCTGGTAACTAACAAAGCGACAGGTAAGAGCACGATAGTAACTATTACTGACAGAGGACCATTTATTGGCAAAAGAGTCCTGGACCTGTCGAAAGAAGCAGCGCGTCAATTGCATATGATCCGCTCCGGTATCGGCGAGGTCGAGTACAAAATCCTCTAAGATTTTGCTCAGAATAGTGAAAATCATTGTTACAACTGACAACGCATAGCCCGTTGGGGACTAAACTGGTCTCGACTTGCCCAACGGGAGATTTTCTCAATGAGTTCAACAACCATGCAGCCACAAGCAGAAACAGCTGGAAGTCAGCCAAAACTGGCCAGACAATTTGTCAGCTTTTCCTTCTATCAGGTAGATCCGCAATGGCGGAAGCTGCAAAAGCAGGAGCGCGAGCAAGGCAAAAAGGAAGTTGAGCAAGTAATTAAGCGCTTCGTTGATGAGAAGAAGTGTCAAGTATTGACCTATTCCACAGTTGGTATGCGCGGTGACGCAGATTTTCTGCTCTGGATAATTTCATACGAGCTGGAGCCAATCCAAGAATTGACGACCGCAATTGCGGCAACCCCTATGGGTGCTTATCTCACGCGTCCACATTCATTCTTGGCTCAAACCAAGCGTTCTATGTATCTGGATAAGATCAATCCAGAGCACCAGGAAGATAGAGTGCACATCATTCCAGGTAAGTACAAATACTTCTTCGTCTACCCATTCTTGAAGAAGCGCGAATGGTACTTGTTGCCGATGGAAGAGCGCCAGAAGATGATGGATGAGCACATCCGCATAGGCGTTAAGTATCCGTCCGTCAAATTGAACACGACTTATTCGTTCGGCTTAGACGATCAAGAATTTGTCGTTGCCTTTGAAACAGATGCGCCATCCGATTTCTTGGATCTTGTCCAAGAACTGCGTGAATCTAAGGGCAGTCTCTTCACTCTGCGCGATACGCCAATCATCACCTGTATCGCCATGAATACCAAGGAAATGCTCGATAGCCTGGGTGGTTAATGGAAGATATCATTTTTGCTCGAATGCAAATGGGAGTCTCGCTCGTCTTCCATATTGTCTTCGCTTGCATTGGTGTTGCCATGCCCTTGTTGATGGTCATAGCCGAGTGGCTGTGGCTTAAAACTGGGGACGAAGTTTATTTGAACTTGGCCAAGCGTTGGGCCAAGGGCACGGCAATTCTGTTCGCCGTTGGCGCGGTTTCGGGAACTGTTATTTCTTTTGAGCTTGGACTGCTTTGGCCTAAGTTCATGGAATTTGCTGGCGCAATAATTGGTATGCCCTTTGCTTTGGAAGGATTTGCCTTCTTTACCGAAGCTATCTTTCTCGGCATTTACCTTTATGGCTGGGAGCGGGTCGGTAAAATTCAGCATCTTGTTGCCGGAATCATAGTGGCACTAAGTGGAGCAGCCTCAGCAACATTTGTCGTATTGGCCAATGCCTGGATGAATACTCCGGTTGGATTCCGACTGGTAGATGGTAAGCCGGTTGATATTGATCCCTTAGCAGCCATGCTTTCTCCAGCAGCATTACCCCAAGTCTTGCATATGGATATTGCCGCTTACGCAGCAACAGGATTTCTTGTTGCCGGTATTCATGCTTTTATGTTGTTGAAGGACAAAACAAATAAGTTTCACCGCGCTGCCTTTGCCATAGCTCTTTTAGTCGGTGCAACCATGGCCATATTGGAGCCGCTTTCTGGTGACTACCTTGCTAAAACGGTTGCTCGCTGGCAGCCTGTCAAACTAGCGGCTTTCGAAGCGCATTTCAAGACTGAAGCGGGTGCTCCTTTGCAGATAGGTGGTATCCCGGACTTAAATGCACGCGAGAATCTATATGCGATTTCGATCCCAAAGTTGCTGAGCATTCTTGCCTTTAGTGATCCAAATGCCGTGGTTAAGGGGCTGAATGACTTTCCGCGAGATCTTTGGCCCAATGTTTATATTATTCGCAATGCCTTTCAGCTAATGCTTGGCTGTGGAATGGCAATGATGTTGGTTTCGCTTTGGGCGGCGTTTTTGTATTGGCGCAAAAGAGTCTTGCCGGATTCGACAGCATTTCTCAAAGCTATGGTTGTCTCAGCGCCACTAGGATTTCTCGCTGTGGAGAGCGGCTGGCTGGTCACGGAGGTTGGACGCCAGCCCTGGGTAATTCAAGGCGTTCTGAAAACAGTGGATGTCGTGACGCCTATGCCTGGATTATTTGTGCCCTTTACGTTTTTCAGTCTGCTCTATGTATTCTTGTTCGTAATAGTTGTTTGGCTAATTCGCCGTCAGGTTATTGAAAGTCCATCATAAGGTCACAGCATGTTGCCTGTAGAAGTCCTATTAGCAATCATCATGGTTATAGCGCTCAACTTCTACGTGCTTTTGGGCGGAGCTGATTATGGTGGTGGTGTCTGGGACTTGCTGTCCTTTGGACCGCGCGCGGATAAACAAAGAGAACTTATTGCAGAAGCCATCGGCCCAATATGGGAAGCAAACCACGTCTGGCTAATTCTAGTTATTGTAATTTTGTTCACTGGATTTCCACTTGCCTTTGGACAGATTAGTACCTACTTGCATATTCCCTTAACATTGATGCTTGTAGGTATCGTATTGCGTGGCTCAGCTTTTACCTTTCGCAGTTATGACAGTCATGACGATGCTGTGCAGCGCCGTTGGGGACGCATGTTTGCTATAGCTAGCACAATAACACCTGTAATCATCGGCATTATTGTCGGTGCGATTTCTTCCGACAAGTTTCCGCTCATCGGCTCCGATTTTCTATCGAACTTTGTTTGGACTTGGCTAAGACCATTTCCAATATGCGTTGGTTTTTTTGCCTTGGCGCTCTTTGCCTTTCTGGCTTCTGTCTATTTGACGGTGGAGGCAGTTGATGCTGATCTGAAAGCTGATTTCCGTGCACGCGCTCTAGCTGCTGCTGGTCTAGTATTTGTATTGGCTATGTTGGTGTTTTGGTTGGCGGGCGATGATGCTCCGCACATAAGGCAAGTGCTGGAAAATAGTATTTGGACTATCCCATTGCATCTGGCAACGGGCTGTTTTGCTGTCGGCGCAATAGTTGGATTGTGGAAACGTCAATATCGTCTGGCACGCTTGTGTGCTGTGCTGCAGGTTTCGCTTATCCTGTGGGGATGGGCACTAGCACAATTTCCATTTTTGGTTCGACCGGCAATAACAATATACGCTGCTGCTGCACCAGACGCTACGTTGCATCTGTTGTTGTCCGCACTAATTGCTGGTGCAGTCCTTTTATTCCCTTCGTTCTATTACCTTTTCCGGATATTCAAGAACTAGTAGAGTGTCTAGTCGTAGTACAGCTGTTCGAAATTTTTTGGATCTGCTGCGTCCTGAAGAAACCGGCCGTTTGAGCTATCATCTTTTAGAAAGGCGCTATGCAAGAACATGGCGGACTGTTGATCGAATCCTCTTCGCTTAGCTATTCGAGCCAGAGCCGCAAGATTTTCTGCCTTGACCATGTTCCTCGGGACATTATCTAAAGTCGGTTCATCGTTTTCAGGTTGAAGTCCTTTAACACGTCTTCCAAATGGGAATGCCTCTTCCTCTAGCCTTTGCTTCCGTTCTTGTTTTGTTTCCTCAGTGCCTTTCAGGAAGTGAAATTCGGCCTCGGAAAGTTTCCCTTGTCTCTCTTCATTGATAGCCAGGCGGAGCAGATGCTCTGCTGCTTTACCTTCAAAACAGTCTGAATACTGATCGAAAATCACAAGCTTTTCGAGGGCCTTTTCTGCCTCTTTAATTTGAAAGTTTCTTTCCAAGGACTTGCTTGCCTTGTATAAATCAGCGCTGTACTGCTCTTGTTCTGCCTTGGCCGCAGGGCCTTTTCTAAGCGCCAGCTTCAGCTCGTCATCGGTGGAGAGCGGGCGAAATATTCTTGTTTTGTCGATTTCAATGTCTAGAAAGCAGACTGTATCGTTGGGAGTGCGCGGCTCTTCAACCGGCGTTATACCCAGCAGCCGGTCCAGCTCTTTGTCTGTAACTTTGCCTATTTCTGACATTGGGACATCATAGGACTGTATTAAATGACTGTCAGTGGTAGGAGTCCCATGGTTCTATTAATTCGTAGGCGGGTTTATAATAACCATTGCAGCCCAGATTTAATGTCAAGGTTGCAGTGCGAAAATTGGGGATATAGCTCAGTTGGTAGAGTGCACGGATCGCACCCGTGAGGTCAGGGGTTCGAATCCCCTTATCTCCAGAAATTTCAAAGGCGTCGGGTACCGGCGCCTTTTTTCATGGGGATTTAGATATGGGGGATTCCCCATTGAGCAGCCGAGCATTTATTCATACACTTGCTTGAAAGCAGAAGGGGACTTAATTTCCATGGAAACTAACGCACTGGTTCCAAGTTTAGACAACGTAGTTGCCAGCCTTAAGGCACACCAACAAAAAGAACAACTAGAAACAGCTAAAAGACTCTTAGAAGATGTGGAAGGAAGTGTCGTAAAAGTTACTGCCGACGGCAAGGGTTGTGATGGATTCTTTATCAACGATGGGACGCGAATTGTTACTAGCAACGATCTGTTCCAGACTCCAGGTAGCGGGAGAAAAATTGAAATAACGACAAGCACCGGGCAAGTATTGAAGGGTCACATTGAAAGCCAATCCGATGATCACGAAGAGGTGATCGTAAAGTTGGATGGGGTCAAACCCAACGACTTCAAGGGACTACAAATATGTCCGACTGACGAACTCTACAAACGTCAGCGCGTATTCCTATATGGTCACCGCGATTGGCAATCGGAGCCGGTTTTGGCTATTGGATCGGTGCAAGATCAATATGATATTGAGGCGCAAGGATTTGCTAGTGAGGCAAAACCTACAAAGGTGCATCGATTTATCGACTGTGTGATGCCGGCAGAAGTTGGTCTTTCCGGTACACCGTTGCTTAACGAAGATGGCGAAGTGATTGGCATGTATCAAATGGAAAGAAAAACGGCACCACATGCTAGTAATAACGTTTTGGTGAGATGTGACGATGTATCAGAGCTAAAAGAAATGCTGCCAGGTCATAAGACTGATGCTGAGGAATCTGGGGACAAGCCATCCGCAGAGCAGTCGGAGGCAATTCTAAAGCGGCTTGGAAAATTGACCAAACAGACTGTGATCGAATTCGAAGCTGACTGGTGTGGCTATTGCAAGTTGCAAAAGCCACTTTTGGAAAAGGCTCAGAAGAAGTATGGCGAAGATCTAAATGTTGTAAGGCTAAATTTTGACAATAAGGAAAATGCAGAGCTGGCGAAGGCTTATGGAATTAAGGGGTTGCCGTTTGCGGTCTTTATTGGTGTCAGCCCGGAAGGCGAACTTCTGCGCCAGGAAACCTGTGAAGGCTTTAGTCCTGGAGCTTTCCAGCAGCTAATCAACCAGCTAATGGACGGCAAGGCAAAAGATAAGCCTGGTCCTTAATTAGATCGTCTGGACAGGTAGGCGGCTGGGATCTTATGATCTCATCTTTGGAACCGGGTTTTGATGCCCGAAACGTAAGGCCATTCAGCTATGCAAGCATTTGACCTAGCGAAATTAAGCCGGCAAATCATTACCAGCTGCTTTGTCGTGGCTGCCATTGGCTTTGCTCTGGTCAATATCTTTGTGGGCAAGACGGTAGGAGCCTCTGACGGGCGCATTTGCCGCGAGATGTTCAATGAGAAGGAATACCATCAGCCGTATTACGGCAGCTGGGCCTGGTGGTTGGTCAAAGAATACGTAGACCAGAAGCAGAGTCCTGATGTGGTTGTCTTGGGGAGTTCGCAAATAAATACTGCGGTTCTGGCAACAGATGCCCACGAATCCCAGCAGGTAATTGACACTCTTACCCACAGGGAAATAACTTCTCTAGAGAAAAGGCTCAATGATGCAGTAAATGGTGGCAGTCTGACAGCTTTCAATGCAGCAATTGCCGGAGCTGTAGCCTCTGACTATTACATGACGGCTCGGGCTTTATTTGGTGGCTATGCTAAGCCGAAGCTAGTTATAATCGGAGTCTCACCGCGTGATTTCATAGATAACGAATTGCCTGTTGCTAGTGCAACTGAGCCGTTTCGTTACTTTAGTCAGTTTGTTGATACCGGGAAATTGACTCAACTTGCTTATCCGGATCCAATAGCCAGACTTAATGCTCAACTAGCAATGTCGTTTGATAAGTTGCCCCTACGTCAGGTGCACTCGATGGTGGACACGTATTTAATGGCGCAAAAGAAGGAAGACACCAAAAAACATTCCGGCAATGCTTTGTTGGCTGCAGTTTCCAATGCAGCGCAGGTAGTGAAGCCAGGCGAGTGGATGATTCCGGCTAATATGCCGCCAATTTATGTCGACAACTCTCACGAGTACGTAAAGCGTTATAAGGACCCCAATCCACCTAACTATCCTATTCAACTAGCATTTTTTGACGAGCTGCTTTCTTGGTTGAACAAAGAAAATATCAAAGTGCTAGTCGTTGGAATGCCAACTCGCCCTGAGAACCGGGCGTTATTGCCGCCGGTATTCTGGAGCAGCTATCGTCTGACTTTGAATGGTTTGTGTGAAAGGAACGGCGCCCATTTCGTTGACGTATCGCACTGCAACGACTTTGAGAAGAGCGACTTTGTCGACACGGTACATATGAACGCATCCGGCGGAGCAAAAATACTGGATGTGTTTGCGGAAGGCATTGCCAAACGCAAGGACTTGTTTGCTGCGATCAACACGAAAGACGCAACAGGTATTGCTTCACGACCCTGATTTAACGGGTTTGATCTCTGTAACACCGTCGGCGGTTATTTCTTTCGTTGTACCGTCAGCAAATGTCTGCGTAAGCGAACCCTTTGCGGTGTCTATTTTGATAGCGAATTCTTTTGTTGTATTTTGAGGCATATAGGCATCAGGATTTTCTTGCTGCTTGTACAAAACCCAACTGTGTTTCCGTCCTAAAAAGTCTTCCGGTTTCATTGGTGCTTTTGAATCAGCGCATAGCCACAGACCTTCTTTGTCGCGGAAAAGCTTTTGTCCGTTTTCTGATTGAGTAAAGCGATAGAGGCTGCCGTCTTCTAAGCGAAAGCCGAGCATGCAATAGTTGGGGCTGCCGCTGAAGCCTCTTTCGGTTGAGCCGCCGTAGTAAGGACTTACATTATTCTCTTTGTCTTTCGCCAGGACCTGCAGCTCTATGTCTTCAAAAACAGAAACGGGTCTTTCCTTAACGCCGAAGCCGTAGTACTCAGCAATGGTGGCAAATTGATTCAGTGATTCTTTGGAAATTGCAGTGCGTGCACAGCATTTTGCTTGAAAATAGAACTTATCTGTCGGTAATTCATTCATGGTCACTTCTGTCTGCCGCTTGAAGCGACGGCGTCTGTAGTAACTTGGATCTTCGTTGCCATTCTTGTCCACGTAGTCTTCGCGGCAGATACTTACTTGATGCGCGAGGTGGTCCCATGGCTGACCGAGCTTAACGGAGACTGCATGCTCAAAGCGTTCTTGTCTTTCTTCGCGAGATAACTGGAGAATGTTTGTATTGTCTATGGGCTGTGCTTCGGGATTTAGTCGTTTCACCTTGCCGTCTCGCAGGTCTAGGTCTTCGCGCGTATTTATTTTTTGGTTTTTTTGCACTTGAAGGTGATAGACGTCGTCATGGCAATTGGACGAGGCAGCCTCTTCCGCGCCGGAAGTGTGCGGCTCATCATTGTGATCGCCGTGAGCAATTAACCTATGTAAGGCTTTGAATGGATTTGACATGACTCAAATTTTATCGAGAGTCTGCCGAAACCGCCTTGGGGAAATCCCCCATCTAAAGGCTACTTAGAGTGGATATTCAGGTTTTTTTTCAGAACGGCTCGCGTAATTAGGTATCACAAGCGATAGTCTAAATGTCAGGCTCTGTTTAAGGTCTATAGAAGTAAAGCCAAGCCCCAACAGTGGATGTAATGCTGAGACCGACTAATAACCATGTAAGAGTTTTGCCGACTTTTGGCTGCAGGCGGGAAAGCCCTGCCAGTAGCAGAGCAAACACAGGAATTTCAGACGGGAAAAGATAACGCCCGTGAGGGCCGGAGACGTTGGCTATCGTGACATAAAGCATCGAGCCCAAATGCAAAACGACGCAGGTTGCGAATAAGAGCCAAATAACGACTTCGGCTCGACCTTTTTTCGGTAAGGTCGGTTTTGGCAGCCAGCCGTAGACAGATGCTGCCGCTATTCCCAAGTAAATGAAATAGACCGGTCTCCAGAGATAGCGGTTCATGTAGCCGAAGAGTCCCCAGAAATCGAACCAGACATAGCGCCACCAGGCATGACTTGTAACAAGCGGCCAGGGATGAACGATGACACCATCCTTGCGCGGCAGAATAGTAGACCAGGTTTGATACATCGTCTTAGAACCAAAGACATCGCCGCCGAATTCATTGTAATTTCTGATGAACCACCAAAGGCTTACGCCGGTCATGCCGGCAAAGGCTAAAGCAAGACAAGTAATGGATGTGGTCAAAGATGCCGAATGCAACCAAAGAGCGGCAATCATGCCTCCGAAGATTGCTGGGATCAAAACTAGACCCGTTTGTTTTGCTAGAGCTACCCAACCCAACAAGAGTCCGATGAGGATAGATTGCTTTTGGGTTAGTCCTCGCTTTATCGCCACTACAAGGATGTAGAAGATGATGCTCGTTAGCGAAATAGTTGTGCTGTCGGGATTAGTGTAGCTATTCACAAAGACCAATTGCGGATGAACAACAACAAGCAACGGCAATGCAATTCTATATAGAGGCTTGTCGGTAAATAATTCTTTGCCGATTTGAATTGCTGCCCATAAAGTCCCTACGCCAATAAAAATGCTGCCGAGACGAGCACTGCTTGTGAGCATCTCAGCAGGAAAACATTTGGCGATAAGGAGATGTGGAACGTAGCCGAACTGAGCCAGCGAGCCATAAACGGCAGGAGTACCGGCAGCAAAGACTTCCTCGTGCGTTGGCAGGCGCATGTTTTCAAAAAGGAATTGCACAACCCAAAGATGATTAGCTTCATCCGGCGCTTCGCTTACCGGCAACGTATAAGACCAAGCAAATCTAAAGGCAAAATAAAGAGCGTAGAGAATCCAGGTGTGGGCTAGAAGCCAGTGGTAATCAGCTTTTGCTGAGTCCTGGTTAATACTGTTAGTGGTGGACTCCGACAAATCTCGTCGCCTTTATATATGAATGACCCTGCGCCGATAATCATAGCTTCTTCGGTTGTCAATTCTGCTACGGTTATTACTAGCTGGATTTCATTTATTGAGGAGGGGTCAATGTCGTTTCTGAAGGACAAAGTAAATCAGGTTCTTTGTCATAGCTTATCCAAGAAAATGATTGAGCCAACGTTTGGTTTCATTTCATTTGAATACCAGCGCCATAACCAGCGACGCCTTGAGCATCTGGCCAGTTTAGGGTTGGATATTAGTAATAAGCATGTCCTTGAATTGGGCGCCGGCATTGGTGACCATACAAGTTTCTTTCTCGATCGAAACTGCGAAGTAACCATATCTGAACCGAGAAAAGAGAATCTGGAAATTCTCAAGCTCAGGTTTCCCAGCAAAGAAATATTGGCATTAGATCTTGAGTCTCCGCAGGCTTTAAGTCGCCAGTTCGACATCGTCTATTGCTATGGAGTTCTTTACCATTTGGCTGATCCGGAAAAAGCACTGCGTTTTATGGCGCCCCTGTGTAGCGATCTCTTCTTGATGGAAACGTCCGTATCATATTTGGACAACGGGCAAGTAAACCCCTGTGTTGAAGATGCCGAACACATCACTCAAGCGGTATCAGGAAGCGGCTGCCGCCCGGCGCGCAGCTACGTATTCAATCTTCTCAAAGAGCTTTTCCCCTACGTCTACATGCCGAAAACGCAACCAGCTCACGAGGAATTCCCCATCGATTGGACTCAGTCATCCTCCCCCACGGGTCCGCACAAGCTGACGCGGGCAATATTTATTGGATCTAGAAAGGAATTGAACAATCCCCTGCTTAGTCCGACAATCCCGGATAAACAAACCAAGTAAATGCCGACAATCTAAGGGAAAGATAAAGTATTACGTGTCTCTAAACGTAGAACCTGACGTAACGCGATAGATCTGCTGACAGCTTGATGATAGAATCTTTTCAGCTACTCTGACAAAGATCAGCCGAGCAAGAGCCGCGATGAGCGGGTCGCCAGCGAGGCGTCGGATGCCGGAAGGCAAGCGAAGGCAGAGGCGTGAGCCGAAGCCGGAGCGTTAGAGGTATTAGGGCTATTAGCTCAGGTGGCTAGAGCGCACCCCTGATAAGGGTGAGGTCCCTGGTTCGAGTCCAGGATGGCCCAGATTTTTTTGCAGGTGGTGGTGGGGGCATTTTTGAACCAGAAG
>SBAT01000057.1 GCA_005240105.1 Chloroflexota bacterium | reverse complement strand
GGAAGCTACGGAAAGACCACTACAGGGTTCGGAAAGGCAGCTAATGAACAGCATTACAGCTACTGATCCGCACGCTTGGGAAAATGCTGCCAAGCTTTTCCCGCAGCAGCTTTCCGGTGTGCCTATGAGTCTGATGAAGGCATATACTCTAAACGAAATAAACCACTATGATCGCTGGGACTGGGCTGATGACCTATTAGCGGCCGCTGGTAGTTTACGTGATTCGCCCACTCGAAAAGCAGAACAGGCCACACTAGGACTGTCTCAAATCTCCTCCAAAGGTGTGCGTGAATTTGAAGTGCGTTATCCTCAATTGCAGCGGTTCCTTGCAGCAAAAGGTTATAGCGGACCAGGACACGAAGCCAAGGCATTGCTAGATCCTGAATGCGTGCCAATGATTGTTGCTGCCAAAACGGCATCAATAGTGGAAGACATGAACAAGCGTGACATCAAACATCCGACATCCGAACAAATTGCATACGCCTATAACCCTGATGTTTACTCCTATTCAGACGGAAAAGACGGCAAGGAATATAAATTGTTGAGCGACAATTATCCTTGCCGCTTGACAGGAGTATCCAAGGGTTTCTGATGAATAGCCAAGGGGTATCCCGAGACCATATTCAGTCATCGACCGATCAGATGTCTTAAATAGCGGTTGCGCATAGGACAAAGGATGCGTTATGCACTGCATCTGGTGCCAGTCCTTGATTTGACGTTATTCGATAACGCTCTCAGAGTAAGGACTGGGACTACCTGAGGGCGCGCATGGGAAATAAGAGGACAAATCGAAGACAGATTCGAATGTTATTGGATTATGGAAAAACTAACACTCAAGAAGTGGCAGCAGCAAAGGCTGGTGTTTCGTTGAGAACGGCAAGGAAGTATCAGGAGATGGGAGGTAGTATGAGCGAGAGCAAGGTGAGGGCTTGGCGGACACGAAAGGATGATTTCGTGGAGGTCTGGTCGGATGTTGAAGCGTTTCTCCGGAGGGAGCCGGAGCTGCAATCGCAGACACTCATGCAGTGGCTCATAGATCGTGATGGGGAGCGCTTTCATTGGGGACAATTAAG
This sequence comes from Chloroflexota bacterium, assembly GCA_005240105.1. GTDB lineage: Bacteria > Cyanobacteriota > Vampirovibrionia > Obscuribacterales > Obscuribacteraceae > SBAT01. The sequence goes on along the minus strand of SBAT01000057.1, from coordinate 2,213 downwards.
GACGTTGCAGCGTCGAATTAGCAATTGGAAAGCAACATACGGTCCGGATACGGAAGTAATATTTCGGCAAGTACTTGTGCCTGGAAGGCAGAGTCAATCGGATTGGACACATTGCGATGAGTTGGAAGTCACGATCGAAGGTCGGCCATTTAGGCACATGCTATTCCATTTCATGTTGCCCTACTCACGCTGGGAAACGGTGTTCATCTCGAATTCCGAAAGCTTTGAGAATCTGACATGCGGATATATGAAGGCTGTGGCGGAACTCGGCAGAGCACCAGGAGAACATCGCACTGATAATCTGACCGCCGCTGTAAATAATCATGGCAACCGTCATGTGTTCAATGAGAGGTGGGAGTGCTTTCTCAGGCATTACGATGTTACTCCAAGCAAGAATAACGCGGGGCAAAGCCATGAGAACGGCTCTGTTGAGAAAAGCCACGACTTGCTGAAGAACGCACTGAAACAGGCGTTGAAGTTAAGAGGCAGCAAGAATTTTTATTCAGTGGCGGAGTACGAGAAATTCATTCGACGAATTCTCGATCGACGCAATAGCAAACGCCAGCAGCGGTTGGCGGAGGAGATGTCGGTAATGAAGCCGCTACCGGAGCGTGATTGGAATGACCCGATAGAGGAGACTACGACAGTAACCGCCTTTAGCACAATTATTGTCGACCAGGCAACGTACTCGGTGCCGGCTCGCCTGATCGGCAAAAAGTTGAGAGCTCTGTTGTATCCGGAAACCATACGATTTTTTCTCAACAGTACCCGCACGCTGGTATTGGAGGTGCCGCGATTGCGCCCTGGACAACGCAAAATCAACTATCGCCATATGGTCGCGCAATTGGCTCGTAAGCCCGCTGCCTTCGCCGGTTACATCTACCGTGATGAGATGTTTCCGAGCGTGACTTTTCGGCGAGCATACGATGCACTGAAGGCGTGGAACGCCAAAAAGGCCGATAGGGAATATCTATGGATCTTGCACCATGCCGCCATGAGTTGCGAGCGCGATGTGGAGGCCGCGCTCGATCTTTTGCTGGAAGCAGGACAGATCCCGTTTCTCGAGTCCGTAAAGGACCTGGTCAAGACAACGCTCAGCGATATACCGGATGTGCACATTCCCGCACCGGATCTCTGCTCATACGACCAGCTCCTTACATACATGTCCCGCGCACCAAAGGAGAATACTTGACTATGAAAGACAAACAACAATTAGAGCAACTGCTTAGATCCTTCTATTTGTCTGGATTCGTCCAACATTATGACGACTTCGCCAAACGGGCTGAGAAAGAGAAATTAGGATGCCTGAAGTACCTTCACCAGCTGGCGCAGGCTGAGAGTGATTTGCGCCATAACCGCCGCATTGAACGGCTTCTACTCCAGGCTAAACTTCCCCGCGGAAAGACACTGGATGGCTTCGATCTCTCGGAGCAGCCGTCACTGTCGCTGGTGCACCTGCGCGAGTTGGCTGAAGGCGACTGCCTGGACCATTGCGAGAACATTCTGATTTTCGGAATCCCTGGCACAGGCAAGACACATCTTTCAACCGCGTTGGGACGCGCATGGTGCCTGCATGGCCGGCGCGTGCTCTATACGACCGCAGCAACACTCGTTCAGGATCTTCTCACAGCGAAACGCGACCTCCTACTCAATCAATTCATCAAGAAGCTCGATCGCTACGAAGCTCTGATAATCGACGATATATCCTACATTCCGCACTCTCGTGACGAAACCGATGTGCTGTTCGTACTCCTCGCCGAGCGATATGAAAAACGCAGCGTTGTGGTAACCAGCAATCTTGCCTTCTCTGGCTGGGAAAGCATCTTCAAGGATCCGATGACCACTCGCGCCGCAATCGATCGGCTGATACATCACTCCACAATCCTTGAGCTAAACGGCACAGACGAAGAAAGCTATCGCCAGAAAGAGGCCACGCGCCGCAAGCGCTCCCGCCATCACAATGACCCACCAGAGTTAACCAAACACTAAGGTACGCGCTTATGCGCGAATTTATTCTATGGTGCTTGACTCCCTACGCTATCACTGCTGCGGGTAGACGGCGACAACTCAAGGCAAGCAACACCAGGAGCTTGCTGCCGTCTACCCTCCTCAGCGTAGCTTCGGGGTCAAGCACTGATCTGGGAGAGCTAATGTACGCTCCGGCATATCCTCACTCGCTACGCTCGCTCCGGTAATCCTCGCGAATCTTTTCT
>SBAT01000204.1 GCA_005240105.1 Chloroflexota bacterium | reverse complement strand
CGGAATGGCTCTTCCATTTACGCTGGAATCTTCATTCCATTTCGCCTGGAATGATCCTTCCATTTGCTCCGGAAAACACACTTCCAACGATAGTTCTGAACGGTCTTGAAAGATCAATTGAGGATCAGCTGGCAGTTATGTCTATACGGCAAGTAAAGCCAACCTGATCCCAGCAACCCATTACTTATGAAACTGGAGAAAACAACATGGAAGTGAGACATCTCGAATTTCCTGAAGACGACTGTATTGGTCAGTTATGTATTGTTCCTACTTGTGATTACAAACAAAATTGGACAGAAGTAGCTGAAGGGTACAAACCGGATGGAACTGATAATTGCATTACGGCAGGGCTAGCAATGGGTAAGCGCACAATAATGGTGTCGCCAGAGCAAAGGGTAATGTTAGAACTCAAGTACGCACTCTACGGCAGCACCTATGGTGGCGAAGGTTCTACCTTGCCCACTTATCTTCCGGCATACGGAATAGATGTTCTATGTGGTGTAGGTAACGACGGACAGTTGCAGAACTGCGCACATATGAAAGATCTGGTGTGCATTGCCAGAACGCCACGTTCAAGCACCGGAAGGGTCACCGATAAAGGCATGAAATTCCTGCTGCACCATCAAAAACTTAAACAAGTAAGCATCGGGCGTAACTATGGTATCAAGGGTCCCGGATTGGCCTATCTTTCCGAGTTGCCTGAACTCGAGACGTTTACGCTCGATCAATGCGATCAACTCAATAATGATGAACTGCATTGGTTGGCTGAAATCCCTAGTCTCCGTAGTTTAGAGTTCACTGGTCCTCTTGATGAAGGTGGACTGGCTTGCCTTCTTGATTCTCTCTTGAGCAAAAAGATACCACTCAAGCGATTGGTCTTCACAAGCTGTGCAAGGATTAAGGCAAAGGAATTGCAGAGAATCTCGGAAATGGCCACCCTGGAAGAGCTGAGCATCTCCGGCGATCAGTTTGACATTAATGACTTGACTGTGTGCATGGAACTCCCGCACTTGAAAAAGTTCGCTCTTTGCAGTGCCTGGTTGTTCAGAAAAACACATGACGAGTTTTTCGATCGGTATATAAAGCCAGGCACTTGGAAAAGCCTGCATGACTGGAGGTGGACAGGTAGGAGTTCATACCCTAAGGACAATGTGCATTTCTGGCTTGTGCGGTAGAGGATGTATTGATGAAGAGAAGAAACGTGCAATTTCCTGAAGACATGTACGTGGGTGATTTGTATCTGAAACGAAACAGAAAGCAAACACCCTTGGATGCAATGAGATGGAAAGGCAAGGAGGCATGCGGAATTTGCGCGGGAGTGGCAATCGGAAGAAGAGCTATCCCTTGCGATAACGATGACGTGTTGATACTGAGCCTATCCAAGTCATTCCAAAAGAGTGGTAAATCGCTACCGGCAATTGCCATTGCCGAAGAAGGTGTTGACCTTCTGGTAGCTGAGTCAGTAATGCCGGAAGAGATTGATGTGCTAACTAAGTTTGACAAGGTCAAGGGACTATACATTAAGGATAGTCCTGATCTGGATGATGACAGCATAGCAAAGCTGTCCACTATGCAAGAACTGGAAGCGCTATCTTTGCATTGCGGACTTACCGACGATAACTTCTTTCACTATGATAAGACCAAGACCAAAATCAAAGGAATTGGGATTGAAAAGCTCAGTCTTTTACCTAAACTGCGAGCACTGAGACTAAACTTTGGACCACATCAACTGCACTATATAGGCTCTAGTCAGCCTACTAAACACAAGATAGATCTGACGATACTGAAACAGTTTGAGAATCTCACAGAGCTGGATTTACGTGACGTAAGGATGACTTCGGAGATCATCGATAGTATCGCCTGCCTGAACAAGCTCACGAAATTGTCTGTCCAGTGGTTCAATGAAAATATCGTGAAACTGAAAGAACTTCGTATTCTTGAGGTGGCAGGCCATCAGATGAATGGATATAAATGCGACAGACAGAAGTTTCTCGAACAGTTACCGGAGCTGGAATGTCTTGTTATTGGAGGGTGGATGAAACCACGCGACGATGACAAATGGTCAACAGACCAAAATGGCATCGACTTGAAGAGATTGCTTTCCATTCCACGTCTGAAGAAGATTATTATTCGCGAGGGACTCGCAGAGGGAGAGAAGAATTTTGTTTCTTTGGTGAATCCTAGCCCTGAGTGGAAAGTGCAAGACTTGGTATCGGATTGCTACATTAAAGACACCTTGACCTTTAAGAACAGGTATCGCTTTTCCTGTACTTTCGTTCGACTGTAAAACCACATTGTTTATCGTCAACATTCTTACGTCACCGGGATCGATACCTGGTGGCAGTCGACGTTGGCGAAATCTACGAAGACTAACAACAAAAAGGTATTCCTATGAGAATCAAATCCACACTAGCCAGAACGGCGACATTTGTCCAAGGCAGCCTCAACGATGCCAAATTCGTCCTGGCAGGACAAGCCATTACTCTGGCAATTCTTGCCCTAGCCTTTCCCACGGCCATTCAGCTCGGTTCCTATATCATTCTGTCTTCACTGGCAGGTGCTGTGCTTGCAACCGTTTTGATGGCTGCTTCCGCAGTCCTCACTCTCCATGTATTTGACTACTCCAGAGTAGGCAAGTACACGCTCTCACTAGCTGAAGTGACTCTGAAAGAGAAGTTGAGCATTTTCGCCGGCACCCTTGTTTTGGCAGCGCTCGGACTACAGATCTTCAGCTTAATTCTTCCAGCAGTCATTCATGTAGCCAACTACTTTGTTGCGCTGTTCACCATACTGTCCTGCGAAATTGTCGTATTGGGAATAGACAGAATCGAAGAAATTCTCACAACAACAGATAGCTACTCGGGCAAAACCCGCCAGGGCAAGCGCCGGCCAAAATCCACCAGAAGACGGAGATAACGCCCATGAAACAAAAGACAACACTGGCACTCGTTAGTGCGTTGTGTATCACATTCGGTACTCTTGCAGGTAGTTCGGTTTCGGCAGCGCCGAGCACAAAACCGGCAACATGTCGCACCCAGAAAGAGTGCCAAAAAGCATATCGACAGTTTTT
>SBAT01000420.1 GCA_005240105.1 Chloroflexota bacterium | reverse complement strand
CTGGATACATGTGATTTGTTTCGTATAGTTCGCCTTCGATGGCTATTTCGAGAAGCTTCTCCACCGTCATTTCGGATTCCGGATAGAGAAGATCAAGATGCGCGAAGGCATGACCTGTTTCTTGATGGGCTGTTTCTTCAAACAGTTCGGCGATTTTTTCATTGCCTAACTTGCGAGCAATTTTGGCGAAGTAGAGATACTTACGATTGGCCATTGATTCTCCGGCAAATGCTGAATGTAAGTTTTCTTCTGTTTTTGTTTTGTAGTTTTCCATGATGAGCTCCTTTTGTATTTAATCTAGCTTTAGAATTAATCTAAATAGAAGGCCAAAAAATTTTACTGGTCTTTGGACACTTCTCCGAAGAACGTAATTTGATAGCTGTGGACCTTGAATTTGTCACCCAGTAAGGGTTTCAGGTGGGCTATGCGGTCGGCTGGGATGTCCAGAATCTTGCCTGACTTTACATCCACGAAGTGGTGATGTTCGGTCATGTTGGCGTCATAGCGGGTGCGATCGGCTTCGGTCACAACTTCCCGGATAACGCCGGCTGCAACCAAGGTGTTTAGGGTGTTGTAGACCGTGGCTCTGGATAGAGCTACAGGTAACTCATTCTCAACGGCCTGCAAAACTTCATCGGCTGTAGGATGTGAGTGAGTCTCCAGCATGAATTTTGCAATCACAACCCGCTGTGGCGTTGGTTTTACGCCATGTTCGATCAAGATATCTTCCACTGATGAAATCGTCATTTTGATTGCCTCCTGTATTTAGAATAAGTCTAAACCAAGACTCTGTCAAGGCTGTCTGAATGTCTATTAATCTGACCAATTGGGTATACACATACAGGTAGAAAAGAGGTGGCTGCTATGAATGAACTAGGTAAGGAAAAGGAATCCAAAGATACAACGAGCCAACCATCAGACGCGAGCAAAGTTTTCGTCGATAGCTATAGTGAAATGGTTTGGACTCGGATAGCAGAGCGGGCTAAATCAGCGGATGAAAGTGCTGCACCTAGACAGCTGAATGAGTTCATGCACAAAGAGATGCGCCAAGATCAGAAAGAGCGCGAAGAGCGTGAAAGGGACTATATATCTGACAAAAAGGCTATGTCGGACGAAGTCAAATTGAATGTTGTTGCTGAAGAGCTTAAGCGGGCAATAGGACTGCCTGCCGACATACCCAATTACCTAGTCCAAGCGGCAGCTTTGAAAACCGGCATTATTGAAGAGATGAACGATGTAGAGAAAGCGCAATACAAAAGAGTCAGGGATCAGCTTGATGCGACTGAAATGATGGCAAACATCAAGGCTGGCAGCATGATGCGAAGCAATCGGTGTGGTTCACGACCGTACTACGGTAACTGGAATTCCTATACGAATTCATTGAATGGAACTGGATACGGTGTCTACGGTAGCAGCTATGGACACGGATTTTTTGGACAGTCGCCATTTGTCCCCATTGCTCCACGCAACCAAGACCGTGCTAATGAGAAGCCCGATGAGAAGAAGCGTGAAATTGGCCGGTGATCTAATCCGAGAGATGAATTACATCTTCATGCGCATGAAGATAGACTCTGGAATGGTCTTGATGATGAGCATTATCCATTGCCAGAACCAAGGTACATAGACGACTTGCTTATTCGCCTTTAGGGCTTTGACTATTGCCTGGGCTACGCTTTCGGGGCTTGCTACTAGAAACATGCCTTGGCGGCCATAGGTCATTTTTGTATCCACAAATCCGGGCTTTACGGTAAGTACTTGTACGCCTGATTTGCTCAAGCGGTTGCGTAGCCCTTGTAGGAAAAGTGCCAATGCTCCTTTTGCGGATCCATATATATAGTTGCTTTGCCGGCCGCGGTCGCCGGCTACGGAAGCAATGCCGATGATGAAGCCATGTCCCTGCTTTTCCAAATAGTTGGCGGCGTGGGTGAGAATGGAGACGGCACCTGTGTAGTTGGAGTCTATAATACTTTTGGCTTGGGCAAATTCAGACTGTGCTTCTATCTGATCACCAAGTTCACCAAAGGCAAGGACCAGACCGTCAAGACCGTGTTGACTATTTTTACTTTCTACTTCTTCAAGGAGCGCCTCGTGTGACTTGAAGTCTGAAGCGACGAAGAGGTGCGCAACTGATTGTTTTTGGTAACGTACAGACAAATCATTGGCTATGCGCTCAAGTTCTTCCATGTTGCGTCCGGCGACATGCACGTATGCTCCTAGCTTGGCCAACTGCTCAGCTAGAGCACGGGCAATACTTGATGTTGCTCCTAATACAAGAATTGATTTTCCGTTGAGGTCCATAGTTATGTTATTTGTAAGCGTTGGGAGAGGTGAGAAGAAAAAGTGTTTTTGGGATCGTACTTTGCTTTGACCTTTTGCCATTCTTCAAAACGAGGATACATCTGGCGGAAAGCAGCAGGTGAAAGAGTTGCGTCTTTGGCGAGATAAATCCTGCCGCTGTAATTTAAAACAACTGATTCCAGTTCGTTGAGGAATTCAAATAAGCCGTCTTTGACGGCAATGTCCAGTGTCAGTGTGTAACCAGGTTTGGGAAAGGACAGCCAGCCATCTTGTGGTCCGAATCGTTTTAAGACGGCGAGAAATGATCCCCATCCGCGTTCACTGCACATTGTCAAAAGTGTTCTTAGTGCTTCTGCACTTGTGTCGGGGGGAAACACCGTTTGATGTTGGATGAATCCTCTTTTGCCATAGAGCCTATTCCAAGAACCAATAGCATCGAGTGGGAAGAAGTAAGATTCGAAATCGGCTAAGCTTTGGTGATGCTCACTCATCTGTTTGGCGTAGAAAAGCGAATTAAATGTGCCCATGGTGAAGGGATTTAAAAGCCAAGCTGGAGAATCCAGAGGCACTTTCACTTGTTTCTTTTCTGCTTGTGAGAGCGGATTGTTGAGATGCCTAATACGTTCATCAGTTTTGGATACTGGGTTGCCCAGCATCAGTATGCTGCGTCCGAGATCTTTTCCGCGAGCAAGGCAATCAATCCAGGCTACCGAGTATTGATAATTGTTTTCGTGTTCATCAAACAGCGACATTACATGGTCTAGGTTCTTGGCTTTGATTTCTGTTTTGTCTATGTAAACTGACTCAATTGGTTTAAGCGTCATTTGCACATCGGCAATTATTCCTGTTAGACCCATGCCGCCCACTGTTGCCCAGAAAAGATCGCTATTTTGCTCGCGTGAGCAAGAAATCTTCTCACCGGAAGCAACAATTACGGTAAAGCCTTTTACGAAGTTGCAAAATGAGCCATCGCGATGGTGATTCTTTCCATGGATATCTGCTGCAATTGCACCACCTGCCGTAACCAATTTTGTGCCTGGCACAACAGCCGGAAACCAGCCGCGCGGAGCAAAGATGTTAATGATCTCGTCCAGTGTCACACCGGACTCCAGGCAAAGATCACCGGTTTTGTCATTGAAGCTTACAAAGCGGTTGCAGCGTTCAAGCAAGATTGTGTAGCCATTGTCGTTTATCGCGGCATCGCCATAACTGCGCCCCTTGCCGCGGGCAATTAGCGCGTCGCCATTGGCGTTGTTTACATAATTATCTACAGATGACCAGTTTTCCGGGCGCACGCTTTTGGCGTTGACGACAGGATACCTGCCCCAGCCGGATAGGGGACCAGTATGGACTGCTGACCATTGGTTCTGCATAGCGCACATAAAAAAGTAAGTATACACTCCACTGGAGGGACAACTATATCATTGCCTTTAGAGTTATTATGTCGAATAGGGAACTAATCGGGTAGGAAGGAATAGGCATGGCCTCGCGTTGGCGCGATAAAGCCTACAAAGCAGAAGCAGCGTTGGATGAGGGAAATCTCAACCAGGCTGAGAGTTTGCTGCACCAGGCTGTGGATGCTAAGGTGTTGGAAGGTTTTGAGGATATTGAGCTGGCTGAGTTGTTGAGCAAGCTGGCTCTTATTCACCTGGCGCAAGGCAAGGGTGATATGGTCGAGCCGCTGCTTAAGCGGTCGCTTAATATTCGCCAGCGGGAAATGGGTGATTCGGCGCACGGCGAAGTTGTGCTGGCGCTTAACGATTTAGCTGCTTTCTACCATCGAGTGGGACAGTACGGGCAGGCCGAGAAGCTTTATGTCGAAGCGCTCAAAGTTTTGATGCAGATTTTTGGTGACGACAATAAAGCATTGGTTGCTTGTCTAACTAACTTGGCGCAGTTTTACCGACAGATTGGCAAGTACAAAGAAGCCGAAGAGCAATTCAGGCAATCGCTGACCATATTGGAGAAGTCCGGTGGTCCGGATCATCATGATGTTGGTCTGGCGCTTAACAACTTGGGCATGCTCTGCAAACAACAAGGACGATTTGTAGAAGCGGATACATATTACAAACGGGCTCTTTCGATATTCGAAAAGGGCAAGGGTAAATATGCAAAAGAAGAAGCAACGATGTTGAACAATATGGGTCTGCTTTATTGTTCGCAGAACAAATTTGTTGAAGCGGAAGTTGTTTTCTGGCGCGCTGTTGAAATTTACGAGAAGTCGCTTGGCCCTGATCATCCGGAAGTTGCAAAACGGATGGCAACTCTGGCAGGCGTATATTTTGCTCTGGGCAACTACGAGAAAGCTCTTGGTCTATACGAGTGGGCAATGAAAACGATTGAAACAGCCAAGGGCGCTGAAGATCCAGATGTGCAGAGATTGCGTGGCTGCGTTGCCTTATGCCAGAGAGCTATTCAAAAAGACAGCATTAGCAGCGAAGAAATCGGTATCATCTGGCGCGGTTAAGGGAAATTTCTTTCTTTTTCAAATAGAATATGTAACTGCATAAGTAATTTACTATTACTTAGTTACTAACTTCTGGCAAACCTTAGTGTTATTTGGTCAGGCAGTCGTGAAGTGTTCATGGGTAAGATGGCTCGGCTGTTTTATTCTCCTTGTTGTTGCCTTTATGGCGCTTGTGCAGCCAGCTTGTGCGCTGACCAATGAGGGTCGGGTTACTGAATATAGCTTTCTGCCGGAACCAAACAAGCCTGCCTATACGCT
>SBAT01000280.1 GCA_005240105.1 Chloroflexota bacterium | reverse complement strand
CTTGGTATAGCTGATGTAATACCATTTTGGCAATGGTTGAATCGCAGGTTCTCTTACTGACTCGCAACCAGGTTTGGTTACGGTAAAGCAGGGTTGAAGTCGGAATGCGAATGTTTCATCACCCGAAACTGCCGTCACTTCAATTGGTTCTGCAACCAGATATTCCAAATCCGCTCCGGAAGATAGGTCTGGCAAAATAATTTTTCGCGAAGATGGACGCTCGTGCCTAGTGAGAAGTTGTTCGCACACATACTCGGATAGTTTCTCTAGCGCAATAGGCTCAGCTTTGGAGACCTCTGATGTGTTGAGTGGCATAACGGTGAGAGTTAATTGCACAATTCGTGCAGGGAATTGTGTGACCCTTCCGGCTTTGATGGTGTTGAGTTTGGTGTTCGCGGAAATTGAGCCTATCCAACCCGGCATGCCATCAACTAGTTGTCCTTTCCTGGTCGCAATGCTGCTTTCAATACCCAGCAATTGTTCGCACAGCAAGGAAATTGTGGCTTCATCAAGATCAGCGCGCTCGGCATTTGCCAGTTGTTCATAGCGTGATTTTTCCTTGCCTTTTGCGTAGGCAATTTGAGCTGGAGCAAGTAACCGTTCTGTTTCCGTGCAACGTAGAAACCACTTATTGGATAGTTTGTGCCGCCAGCCCAGAGATGGTTCGAGGCACTCGCGGACTTTGTTTGCGAGACAATTGGCCAGCTTCAGCAGATAGACCCTCATGTCGAGCGCGGCTACATATTGCTCCTGGCGTCGGCTGCCTGAAAGCAGGCGATCGTAGATTAGGTCGGCAGTATTGATTACGCGTCTGATGAAGCGCAACAAGAATGCCTCTTTCTTGGACAATTTTTCGCCGACAGCTTCTCTAGCATCCCACCAGCGAAAGTCGGGACGTAAACGCTGATTGATGTAGTCGAAACATGGCCACAACCAGTCTAGAGACATGGCAATGCAGTCCAGTTTGTCAGCTTGGTCTAATGGAATGGCTCCTCCTTGCGAGATCTGTTTTTCGGGACTAACTACTGATTGGCGACCTTTCAGCAAGAGACGTCCGAGTGTTTGGTTGCACCAGGCTTTATCTTCTTCCTTTTCCTGTTTGTCGCGACGTAAAGATCCAGAAGCGGGAGCCTTTGTCTCGCGATTTTGCATGCAGATGTCGGTCACCAACCAGCTGTGACATACGGCTTCTGCCTGCAGATAGATGTCGACTTTTGCCAGCAAGTCATTCAAGACTCGCGCTGGACGGAACCAATTGTTTTTGATGATGGCATCCGTTTCTGCTTTTATTGCGTCAATTCGACGTGTTCCATTATTGATGTACATAGTTATATCTCCAAATTTGATGTCAACGATTTCGTCTGCTTAGTACGGATTCATCCGGACAAAAGAAAGCGAGTAGTTAACCGAATTAGCGGTCAAACACCGGCAAGGCTGGATAAGCATGAACCAGACTTGCGCGGTTGAATGGGGAAGCTAAAGGTGGGCTACTGAATCTTTGCGATGTGTACCAGAGGGTTATCCGAGTCAAACGAATGTTTCTCTAACCTAGTGGTTTGAGAAGGTAACTTTCAAGTCCGTGTAAAGGCGCACACCTCTGCACAAACAATGTTTTAAGCAATCCCGCTAGCGGAGCTAGTTGAGACTGGGAAGCGATCCTGATTCTTTTGGTCGCAGCTTCAACGTCTGCGACAGATTTCTATGTATGCTCCAAACAAGGCAACTCCGTTGACCAGGACAGTCAACAGTTCGTCATGGGTGTTGTAGAGCAGGTACTGACTGACGACAACCAGAACAATGCCCACGAGAGGCCAGAGTTGGATGACAAAGAGTGGGTCGGGAATTGTGAGTCGGTGACTGTAGCTTCTGCCAAATACGATCAAGCCGAGCAGTACAGTCACGATGATGGCAGTTGGAATATACATGGTCTAGGTCTCCTAAAAATATGCTGTAAAACAAGAGGACAAGGTCGATGCCCTGTCCTCATAAAGCTGTGGTTGTGAAACTAGGTCGTTGCTTTTGTTCGCTTACTTAGGTTGCCGATGCACTAACGTCAGGTGCAGACTGTAAGAGCGGCAATGGCAACAATTTCCGTAGTGTTCCTTGTCATGGGTCTCGGATGTCCAAGTGTCCCAGCAAGTATTTTCGGTGACTTGCTGCAGTATCCTGTATGCCTGTTGAATAGCTTCTGCCTGATAGCCCTGAGCGGTGTCGAAGCCTTTCACGGATGTCACCAGAAATTTGTCATCTTCCCACCTGCTTACTCCAACAAGATTCTCTACCTTGCTGTTTAGAATATGCTTGACTTGGGTCATGATTTGTTTAACCTGCAGTGCTATTTGCGATTGTCGTTCTTGCTCTTTTTGTAAGGCAATTTGTTGGTCGGCAAGTTGTTTTTGCTTGGCGTCTTCATGTGTTTGAGCTATCGAATCGCTGCAGGTAGATTTGTTGAATAGTTGTTGCAACTCTGATAATTCTAGTGGTTCCATAAATATGTGCTCCTAATGCGAATGTTAGTATGTAGCTGAGTGTCAGTACAGACAGAAAGCTCGGCATATCCCTGGAGATTGCCGAGTTCGCAATTGCTGTCGGAGACTATACCGTCCCCTCTGTGCTGTCTCTATGGATTTCGCATGATTGAGCCGTTCACGCTATTTGATGAAATATCGAATTAGCTCAGGTGGATACGGATCGCACATTGGATTTGATGGCGCACGCTGAATCTCAATGTCGCCCAATGAACCACCTGCAGACTTGGACTGGAGCACTGCGATAAGGTCAGTGTTCTCAGGTTGGTCGGGGAGCTTGACGGCGACTATGCCATTCTTTCCCATGGGTAAAAGAACCCGCAGAAAATCCTTGTCTGGCGCAATCGGCCCCTTCTTACGCTTTCTCCCACCGGCGACACCACGGGTGCGCACAAATGCAACACAGCAACCAGTGGGCACGGTCACTGACTCCGGAAGGGGCTGACTGGCTATGTTGATGTAAACATTTCCAGTCGAGGGAAGAGTTGCTTCGTTGAAATTAATTTCGTCCATGTTAGGTTCTCCGATTGAATTATGTTGATTGTTATGACACTGTGCTCAGTATCAAATTCGTCACCGGGGCTCTCTAAGGATCAATGACTATTACGGTTACATTGTCCTGATAGATTTTTCTTGTTGAACCCATCACTTCATCGACGAGCTGACTGGCAGCCTCATCGACTGTCTGAGCACTCGCTAGTATCTGACCGATTTCCTCTGGCTCCAATGTCTCAAGTCCATCGGTGGCTATTAGAAATCTATCGCCAGGTCTAATGGTGGCGGTAGTTCTATCGATTGTTAGCTTGTTCCGGTTGCTGGCGCCGACGCAGCTGCTGACGATGTGTCCAGGTTGTCCTGGAGGGGTGTGATCCTTGGTCAGCTGTTTGATCTTCTCGTCACGCAACAGGTAAGCCCTTGAGTCACCGGCCCATGAGATGAGTACTTTATCTCCGGCGACAATTAAGGCGACTACGGTGGCGGCCATTTTGTATGAAGCTAATAGCCTTTCACCACCAGGTGTTAGGTATTCTCCGTTTTCCTGCGCTTGCAGAATTTCGGCATCAGCCTGCTTGAGAGTTTGATCCAGCCAGTCGTGCATATCATTCTTGCTTCCGCTGTGAGGAAATTCCGCATAGCGTTTTTCTGTTACGTCTACGACAAT
>SBAT01000202.1 GCA_005240105.1 Chloroflexota bacterium | reverse complement strand
GTATTAGTAATTGTGGCACCGGCGGATTCGGCCACTTTCACTCCCGGCCGACCAGCTGTTCGATTCCAGGCAAAGACGGAGTAATTTTTAGCAGCTAAATTAGCCGCCATTGCTCCGCCCATAATGCCCAGACCTAGATATGCCACAGTGATGCTCATGATGAGATGCCTCTTAATTTGAAGGGCCTAAACGGATTGTTCGACCAATTGCATTGACCCGGCTACTCCCAAAACTCCTAGTGACTCGATGGCGTACACGAATTTCTCTAAGAGACCGGGGTTGAGGATGACGACAAGGTTTATTTGACCTGCTTCATCTTCACGACTGGGCGGCGTGAACTCTAATCGTGCCTGGCAATTGGTCGTCGCCCTGCGCAAATGATTATAGAACTCTTTACGCCAGACGGGACTCGATGATTCGGCACTCTTGCCTGTCAATTGTTGCAGCCAGGTAGTTTGCAGATCGTCGCAGTCAATTTCACGGGCCGCAATCCCGAATGAGACGCCGTTATTGCGTAACTCGTCCAGAATGGCGAGAAATCGCTGGCGACCATTTTTGACTATTCGAAAGGTGAAGCGAATGACCTGGGGGTCAAACTCATCGGCGCTTTCCGGTAGAGCTCTGCGCTCTAAGTAAAACGTCATGTTTCTGCATAGGCTATGCAGTTCGGAGAGTAGAGCCATATTTGTCTGGTACTTTCTCTGACCTCCGTTGGAATTGTTGCTGTTTATCATGGTTATGACTCCAAACAAAAATGCCGACTCATCGAGCCGGCTAGAAAAAATATCGTCCGCAGAGCGTTAATGCTCCTGGCGGGAATTAGAAATACTCATGGAATGAGGGTTTAGGTTTTTAATACCTGAATAAATGAAACTATGTTTCTATCTGGATTTCACAGTAACAAATAAGGGAATTTCAAATAAAGCTTATTCAGGCTGGTTAATCACATGTAAGTATCCCTTGAAATCTCGCGCGAGCTTGTGCCAGCAGGGATTTTGGGGTTTTTAGACCCTAGCGAAGCTAGTGCCCCTTGGCAGCCGATTCCTGCTGTTCTCCACGCCTTGCGCTAACTGAAGATTCAGAATTTGTATAAGTGCGCAATATCACTTTGAACTTGATTGATTTGTAGTAATTGAATTTCGTAGGTTGGATTTCCAAATACAAATCCTAAGTTCAGCACCAGAGATCCATTTAACCAAAGCACACGCCAGACTCACGCAATAAATCATCGCCACCAGGGCGACAGAAGAGAGGCGTCTTGTGCTATTTCGATTATCTCTACCGGTGCTGGGCGATTTTAGTTCACAGACATGAGGAACTTTCACATGAGTAACGAACAAATTGTTATTACGACAATTAAACAGGGAAGCTATTGCGGCATGCGGATGGCTACAAACATCGAAATAACCAACAAAAAAGATTGGGAAGCATTTTGGGTTAGGTTTTGCACCCTTGAGCCCAGACCAGAAGCTCCAACTATCGATTTCCGCAAACAGGTGGTTTTGGCTGTCTTTATGGGACAGCAGACTTCGGGTGGATATTCAATTGAGATAAGTTCGGTTGAAAGAAGTGACGGCATGATTATTGCCAGCATTAGGAGGACCAGGGCGAGTGGAATGGTCACCATGGCCTTGACGCAGCCGTATCACATAGTCTCAATTCCCAGAAAGCGCGGCTTGCTTAAATTTCAACCAGCGCAGTAGGAAAAGTCCAGTCCATTTAGGTCTTATCCAAAGACACAAGAAGTGACCGAGTTCAGCCAGTGCTGTTTAGCGCTGGCTGTTGTTTTACATCTTAGGAGATTACGTTATGACAGAATCTAATCAGCACACCCCGGAATCGAACAACGCTAAAGCAGGCGAAGCAAAAGATCGTCAAATAACCGTTAACGACAGTGTGACGCTCATGCAAGAGTGCCGAAAGGTAGCATTGAAGAAGGGCTGTAACATCGTCCAAGCGGAAGGCGTACCCAACAATGTGGATATAAGCTCTATAATGTTGGGCGTACGCGCAGACAAGGCTTGCAGAATTGTCTCGAAGTCTTTCCGTGCTGCAGAAAGTATGAATACTCAGCGAGCTCTGAATGAATTAAAGGGAACTGAGATTTTCGTTCACTACACAACACCGTTCAAGCTGCAGACGTACAACGGCATTTTGCTTGGTGGCAACGCAGAGGAAGTTGTTCTTGAGCGCTTTGGCGTTAATGGCCGTGAAACAATGGTCGCTAAGCGTCCGGAAGCAATTAGTTCTAAGCGAAAGCTCAAAGATTTGCGTGAAATGCCGGCGCTGGAATTCGAAATTGAGTCGGAAGAAGATCAGGAAGTGGATATTTTTCTGCTTTACCGTTCCGGCAGTTCTTTGTCCTGCTCAATGTCGCACAACCTCATCTATGATGAGCGCGAAAGTGTTGTCACCACCTTCGAGAGCAATGCCCTTCTATCGAACAGAAGTGGCTGCGATTGGTCTGACGTGACGATCAAGATTATGACAGGCGGGCAAGAGCAGCAGCGTCGAGGTGGTGCCAAGGCAATGCGCACGCTGGCAGCAGCCTCATTTAGTGCAGACTCGTATGGACTGGAGTCAGCAGGTGGTGGTGCGCCGGCCGCCGAGTCCGTAGGAGAGCGAAAGCTCTTTGAATTGCCTTCTGGCATAAGCCTTAAAAATGGCGACTCGAAGCTGATTCAACTAATTGCTGCATCAAAGATACCGGCAACCAAAGAGTATTACCTCATGGAAGGGACTTACGAAAATCAGCCGGCACAGCACAAGCTGACGTTCAAGAACCTTGCTTGTGAGAACTCATCCGGACTAGGTAAACCTATCCCAGCCGGCGTCGTCAGTGTATATCAGGCAGACTCTAGTGGTAGCCTGCAGTTGACGAGCCAAGTAGAATTGTCCGATGTTTCTGTTGGCGATTCGGCACCGTTGGAGTTGCAGGGTACACCTGATATCAAAGCCTCTCGCAGATTGGTCAAGCAAGACGAAAGGTTTGTCGGTAAGGATAAGAAGCCTCTGCCCGAAGTCGCTTTGGCGAAATTGCAGAAGGAGATTGAGTCCACCAATAATCGCAGGTACAAAAAGCAACCAGCAATTTTAAGTCAAACATTTGAAGTTACAATCAAAAACTTCAAGGACCAGCAGGTTGATGTGGCAATTCCGCACAGCCTCGGTGTTAACCAGCACATTCTCAAACAAAAGGCAGTGAAATTCACTAATGAGCCAGGCAAGCCGGCCAAGGCCATAGCGAATATTGCCCCTCGCACTGAGAAGGCGGCTGGAGAAGTGACGCTGACCTATGTTGTAGAGACATTCTACGAAACAGACGTGCAAGTCGGCGATATCGCCTAATAGAGCAATAGCTCTAATCCACCAATTACAAAACCCGGCATCGAGCGATGCCGGGTTTTGCTCTTTAACTAACCATTACCCAAGGGAAAAAGATTATGACCAATCAAACTCCAATAGCCAAGCCAAGACTGCTCCCTACTCCTGATCAGGTCCAAGGACCATATTTTCTAGAGAATGCGCCATTGCGAAAAGAGATGTTCCCTGCAGGAGCTCCCGGCAAGCAAATACGCCTGAGCGGACAAGTATTGAACACCAGTGGCAAGCTTATAAAAGACGCCATTGTCGACTTCTGGGTCGCCGATCCGGATGGTGTTTATGACAATCAGGATAAAGATGGCAATCCATTTCCATTGCCGACAGATAAGCACAAGTATCGCTGCCGGGTAGTGACCAATGAGTTGGGAGAATACCTTGTCGACTTGCTTCGTCCAGGCAATTATCCCTTGGATGAAAAAGGCAACATGCGTCCAGCACACATACATGTGCGCATCAAGGCCCCTGGCTACAAGACCAAGGTGACGCAACTTTATTTCATCGACGATCCTTATAACAGCAAGGACCTCAAAGATGATGATCCAAGAACCGGAAAAAGCAGAAGACACCTCTTCTTCCAACCAGAGCTCGTGGTCCATATAAGCCCTGTCCATCCAAGCAATAGCCAAGATCGTCAAATTGGACTGTTCAACTTCGTCCTCACGCGCGCCTACAAGCGCAGCAAGTAGGACGCAATAGTTCGGATACCAAAACACACTCAGGAGGAACTGAATGAGAAGAAATCCCAAAGAGCTCAGCAAAATGAAAAAGCGTTTTAAGTTCTATATGGAACTGCAAGAGAGACTGTTCACCATCGGTGTAAAAACTTCCGGTAAAGAACGTTCAGCTTATCGTTTCCGCAAGCGCCATCCGCAAGATTGTGGTCGTGCTCGTTGCGGTCTTTGCAGTTTTCATAAACGCTTCGGTGAGCCCTCGGTTAAAGATCTCGTGGACAATGATCGGGAAAGAGATCAGCGCGACGAGGCTTTAGATATTCAACACTAAGAGCAATTCCCGTGGGGAGTACGACGACAAGCGTCTTGCTCTCCGCAGGCTTTGCGACCCGCCTGAGTGAACCTACCTTTGTCATTCTGAGGGCATAGCCTGAAGAATCTGCCGCGTCTTATCGGTGTTTCAGTTGATCAACTCGAACGCTGTTTTGTCGCGGCAGAGGATCCGACGGCACATTTAGTGCCGTCTCCTCTCACTTCGTTCGGAATGACAAAGGGAGCGGGTTCTGCTGAGGTTTTTTGTCCCGTTATATACTAGGGCGTGTAGCAGAAAGTCGCGAAGCTGAAACTAGCTTTTCGATTCGCGAAAGTCTATTGTGCAGTTTTTCCGTAGATTGCTTCGTAATTCCAGAAGCTGCCAAAGACTTTGCGTACATAGTCACGAGTCTCGGTCATGGGGATGTCTTCCACGAAGACATCAAAATCCGTTTGACCGGAAGCTCGGAATTTATTGAATAATGACTTGACGGCATTTGGTCCGCCGTTATAACTGGCGACACCGCAAAGGGCATTGCCATCGAAGCGTCCGGTGACGTAAGAGAGATAGTCTGTTCCCATTTTGATATTGTTTTGCGGCACATGAATGTCACCTTCGGATGATAGAGGCAAGCCAAGACGTTTTGCAACGCCGTAGGCTGTACCAGGCAAGAGTTGCATTAGTCCTAATGCATGTGAACGGCTGATAGCCATGTGGTTGTAGCGAGATTCTTCCCGCACTAATGCATGCACCAACAATGGGTCGATGTTCTTAGCTTTGGCTTCGGAGGCGATTGCTTTAGCATGCAAAAGCGGATAGGAGAGAAACCAAAGTCCCGATGCTTGCGGCTTGCCGACCAGTGCGCGGCTGGCTGTATTAATTGCTTCCAGCGGTAAGTTGACCGCCGACAATAACCACGACTGTAATTTAGCGTGTGAAGTGCGAGCTTGTGGTGTAGCAGTAGCAGATGGCAGAAGGTCTATACACTCTTGGAATTGACGTAACCGTGACAAGACAGAAATTGTCAGACCAAAATTCTTAGCTATATCGGCATAGCTGATTAAATGTGGCGGTTCCGGCCATGACCATTCTTCGTTTGGATGCTTGCGCCCTGGTTGGGTTTTCCAACCATGATCAGACGAGCCGGTTAGCGCTGCGATTCGTTGTCCTGCTCTGTATCCATAATAATTGGATGCATATTGCTCTTGCGTTTTTTTGTAGGCTGCAATTGCTTGCGTATTTTGTTTGAGGCGTTCTTCGAATTTGCCAATCCAATATGAAAAGCGCGATGCCGCTTTGACTTGTGGATATCTGACCAGTGCTGCTTGTGCCATTGCCAGTGCTGCTGCAGATCGGCCTTGCTTTGCTTCGTGCCAGGTTATCCACCAGGTTGCTTCCGGAGCATATGCGGAGGTGGGATGTGTTTCTATAATTCGTTTGAAATAGCTAACGGCGTTATCCGGAGTTGCCCGAATTGCTAAATTCCATAGTGCAACATCTAGATATTTTTCATTGAGAGATAAAACAGTCTGCCATGTGCCTATGGCTTCTTGTTTTGTTTGCATTTGACAAAGCAGAGCTGCTGCATCCGGTATGTAGGTAGAGGTTGCATGCTTGCTTATGTCAGATTTAAGCGATGCCATTGCTTCCGGTTTACGCCCTAAGCGATATAGGCAATTGTCCTTCTCATACCAGCGTTTGTCTGAATCTTTCCATTCAGCAAGAGCTTTGTTCCAGTTTCCACTCTTGTAATAAACGAGCCCGAAAAGATCGTGATCAACTTCGGTGGCGGCAAAGTCCGGCAAGGCTTGCAATCTATTTACGATCGTCATGGAAAACTTCCCGCTGGGACTTTCTTTCAAGTAATGACGAAATAATTGAATTCCTTGTTCGCGAGTGAGGGGCGAATCTATAAGCATTTCACCAAGATAGTAAGTAGCGCCCAAGGCAAATTGAGTTTGACCAAAGTGTTTGCTTACATAATCAAAGGCTTCTTTTGCGCGCTGTTGTTCGCTGGCTCGTAAGTATGACTGTGCTAACGCATAGTCGGCGTTTGCCTGGACTTCTGCGCTTTCGCTTTTCTGTTTGATCGACTCCAATGATTTGCGGACGATGTTTTCCAGACCCAAAGTAGCGGCACACTCGGATATATGCCATTGACAGCGCTGCCAGAGACCTTCGTGGCTACCTGCTTTTTCGAATAACTCTAAAGCAAGTTGTTGGTCTTCTTTGTTGATGCTGGCTTCGAAAAGGCGACCAAGTACATAAGCGGCTTCTTGCTTGGTCGGCTCTGGCGTGGACTGTGACTGGTATATTGCCTCAAGCTCGTGTCTAAACTCTTCTTTGGAAAGCGTTTTTTGCTTTGCGAGAACTTCGCTTAATTGCAGGGGCGCGGTATTGGCCCCGGACGATTCAGATGACGCGGCACAACTGGTGGAAAAAATTGCCACCATCGAAGCTGATGCGAAGACTTTCTTTATTGCCAGCAACGGGTATCTACCGAAGTTAAGTTTTGCTGGTAAAGATGCTAGCATAGGGAAATTGTATTGAGAAGGTAATGTGACCGCGCTGTCATGAGATATTTCGACAACGCATCTACTACTTACCCGAAGCCCGAGGACGTTTATCGGGCTCAGGATGTTTTTGTGCGATCGGCTGCTAACCCCGGACGTGCAGCGCATCAGCTTGCCTGGAATTCGGAGCGACAAATATTTGAATCCAGGCTGGCAATTGCACAATTTCTTGGCATTAAAGATGCGCGCAGGCTTATTTTTACCGGCAGTTGTACTCAATCGTTGAATATGGCATTGAAGGGATTACCGTTGAAGGCAGGCAATGTCGTCTTGACATCGGCGCTGGAGCATAATGCTGTTATGCGTCCGTTGCAGCAGCTAAAAAATGCTTGCGGCATAGACATTCAACAGTTGCCATATGCAAATGGGGTCATAAGTGCCGATGATCTTAAATCCGCTTTGTCAGCTAATAAGATAAGCCTCTGCGTTGTCAGTGCTGCCAGCAATGTCACTGGAGAGATTGTCGATTTAGCGGCAGTCTCAGAATTATGCGCCAAGTACAAAGTGCCGCTTGTCGTCGATGCTGCACAGTCAGCCGGCACCATAGAACAGAATATCGACAGCATGGGGATAAGTATTTGGTGTGCGTCAGGCCACAAAGGTCTTATGGGACCAGCCGGTGTTGGTTTGTTGTATGTCCACCCATCGATAGAACTTGAGCCGTTAATCTCCGGAGGTACCGGTTCGCAGTCAGAAGTTCTGGAAATGCCTGACGAGTACCCCGACCATCTGGAAGCAGGTACCTTACCGGCTCCGGCAATCATTGGATTGGCAGCCGGTGTCAAATGGATAGCAGATACAGGTTTAGCCAAAATTGCTGAACATGAAATGGCATTGGCGGCAAAGTTTATCAGTTGGGCGCAAAAGCAGTCCCATATCCATATATATGGCCCAAAAACTACAGCTGGAAGACTGGCGGTCGTTTCCTTTTCCGTAGATGGCATGACGCCGGACCAAGTGGCAGATATTTTGGATAATCAGTACGGTATAGCCGTCAGACCCGGCTTGCATTGCGCTGCTGCAACCCATAAAAGCTTGGGAACTCTAGATAGTGGGCTCACGCGGGCAAGCTTTGGTTGGTTCAATACAGAGTCCGACGTGGAATATTTTTGTCAGGCACTATCGGAAATAGCTATACTGGCTACTAGGTAGTGTTTGCAATAAGGTCCCCAGCCGGAGAATATCTATGAGTACCACAATTGCTCGCGACGCCGTCACAACATTTTCGTTATCGGCAATTGAACAACTAAGTGGACTTAACAAGCTTATTGATCCGGATGTTTTGCAGGCAATAAATAGACCCAAACGGGTGATCGTTGTAGACATTCCCCTGCGTTTGGATAGCGGCAAGTTTGTCACCTTTCAAGGTTATCGGGTGCAACACAATGATGCGCGAGGTCCCTTTAAGGGTGGATTGCGCTATCACCCGGACGTGGATATGGATGAAGCGAGAACTTTGGCACATTTGATGACGCTGAAGACGGCTGTTGTGAACATCCCATTTGGTGGGGGAAAAGGCGGCATTGCCTGCGATCCCAAACAGTTAAGTCAGAGAGAATTGGAGAGGCTGACGCGCAATTTTACTAATTTGCTGGGTGAAAATATTGGACCGCGCATTGATATTCCTGCACCTGATGTGAATACGAATTCGCAGGTGATGGCTTGGATAGTCGATGAATACTCGAAGACACATGGTCAATCTTGGGGAGTAGTAACCGGCAAGCCGCTGGAGATTGGCGGATCGCTTGGCCGCGATGAGGCTACCGGACGTGGTGTTATGTACGCAGTACGCGAAGCTGTTCGGGAAAAGAATCTGGATTTGAGCAAATGTCGTGTCATATTTCAGGGCTTCGGTAATGTTGCGTCGTATGGTGCTCGCCTGATTGAACAAGAATTAGGGGCCAAGGTAATTGGACTCTCGACGTCTCAAGGAGCCATCTACAGCCCGCGCGGTTTTGACTTGCTTAGTGCCGAAGCTCACTACAGGCAAACACGTGGATTAAAAGGGTTTGCTGATGTTGCCTGGATGACCAATGAAGAATTGTTGGAACAAGAATGTGACATTCTCATTCCTGCCGCTCTTGGCAATGCGATTACAGTTAACAATGCCAAGAATGTCAAAGCGCAGATAGTTGTTGAAGGGGCTAACGATTGCACTGATGCCGCCGCCGATGAGATTCTTGCTAAACGCGGTGTATTTGTTGTGCCGGACATCTTAGCCAATGCCGGTGGTGTAATTGTGTCCTATTTTGAGTGGGTGCAAAATCTCAATAACCACTATTGGTCGGTAGATGAAGTACGTACTGAATTGGAACGCATAATGGTTGCTGCTTACAGTCAGGTGTCCGCAGTAGCTAAGGAGCGTCAACTGACTATGCGTGAAGCTTCGTATATCGTGGCAATTGAACGCGTGGCAAAGGCCATGATTTTGCGCGGCTATTAAATATCCGTCGCCAGAAGGTTAACGTGACTGGTCAAAGCAAGAGCATTCTCCCTGATATAGGCGACATTATTTTCTTGTTCGTCCTCATTCTGCTTGTGTTTATCAGCCCGTGTTATTTGTTTGCCGATGGATCTACCGGCTGGCACATATCAACAGGGCAATATATTTTGCAACATGGCTCTGTCCCCACGCATGACTTATTCTCTTATACATTTCCTGATAAGCCTTGGGTGGCATACGAGTGGTTGTCGGATGTAATCTTTGCCTCTCTAGTAAACATTGGCGGACTGACATTGCTCAATTTGGCTGTCGCTTCAGCTATTGCCTTATTGTTTCTTTTGCTCTATGAAGATTGTCGGGAGAGTGGCTGCAACTTTGCCATGGCTACTTTCATCACAATGC
>SBAT01000104.1 GCA_005240105.1 Chloroflexota bacterium | reverse complement strand
GTCTAATAATCGGAAAGAGGAAAGACGATGATGCGTCACAAATTGCTAGTCACAGCAATTTCAGCGGGAATCTTATTGAGTATTCCAAGTCAGGTTTTCGCTCAAGACAGTCAGAACTTACCCTATCTCTATTTCAACCAGATTGTTCATACAAAGAGCAAATATGGTTTTCCGATGTTGCCACCACCAGAGCGTAAGCCGGTCAATTGGGCGGGCGATCCCCATGAGCGTGCTTACAACATGTTTCTTCAGCCGGACTATAAGCAATTTGAAGCTCCGGGCGTAACCGGACCGCAAATTCCTGTGTCCACAGACGTCACTCGCGTCGACAAACCAAACGTAGACTATGAAAGCCCAGGAGGCTATTTGCGTGTAGCTCCTGGTGCTTATGTGCTTGCCACCAGCAGTTGTTATGGCCTTTCCGACGGGCAAAAACGCTTTGTCATGTTTGCCTTAAGAGGAAGTCTTTATTCGGTTGAAACCTACACGCACTTGACCTTACATAAAGGGCGGATGCTTGTAATCTCCAGTCGCGTGCCTGTTCAGGTAATAGCCGGTGGAGCTAAGGTTGTGGTTGCTTCCGGTGCTTCAGCGGTAGTTGAAACAGCCGGTGATGGTATCACGCGTGCATTTTGTTTGTCGGCTGATAACTCAACCAAAAACGGCATTACCGTATCAAAGGCAGACGGAGCTGATGCAGTTAAGCTTCAACCAGGACAGGAAATTGGCGTCGCTTCTAATGGTGCCTCTGTTGATTTATTAAAGACTAGCGACGGCATTGCCAGGCGCCCCTTGGTAAGTGGTGTCGCTGAAAAACTTGCGCCGGAAATGCGCATGTGGGAGTTTTCCTTAGCGCAGATGGCCGACTACGACCTTTCCCTGGGTTGCCGGAAAGTAGCTGAGGCAACAGACTACCCGACCATGTTGCTCCGAAGAACATACGGGACCATACTTGATTACTCTGCCAAGCAAGATGAGTTTGCCGCTCAGCTAGCTCGCGCTAAGTCTAATCCTATTAAGACAACCGCCAATAAGATTAGGCAAGCTTTGAAATTTGAAAAGGTTTCAAGCAAGACAGGAGATGTTTCTGGTTACAAAGTTTTGTCTAACGATAAGTTTCACTATGTCGTAACTGATGGGCAGAGCCAATGGCAACAAGACAAACCAAAAATTGGGTTGCCATCATTTAAATTGAACAACGGCAAATTGCTGGTTTTTGCTCAGAAGCCTTTAAAGGTAACTGCCGATAACGTAGTGACAACGGTTGAAGGTGGAGCAATTGTCCTATTCAAGAATGACAATAACAGGCTCAAGATAATTAGCTTGGGTGACTTGCGCCGCAAATCAGTGAGAATTAGTGCCGGCAAGCACACGCTTAGGCTTGCTCCTGGGCAGGAGTTGATGATTACCGAGAAGATGCCAGATGTTGTGGACGTGTACGACGCGCACAAGATTGGTCACCGGAGTATCAATATAAGAAAGGTAGATACACTCGGGCACGTGACGATAAGTGAAGTCTCTGTTGGAGACACTATCGTGCATGAACCTCTGGTTAATGCTTTCCGTGATAATGCCAAAACACCGCAAGAGAAGAAGCTAGCTGTTCGTCTGGTCAAGACCGCAGCCAGTCTTTCCGTGATTAGATCCAAGGGCGGGCTTTTCCAGATGGGACATCCGGATGACGAAACGGGCAAGTCACGTCATGTCGCCTCGCGTTGTAACGAGTGCTTGCGCTGATTCTAGTACGCGTTTGAGAAGCTGGCGCCCTTCCACGTATTGTGGAATTAGCTCTTTGTCCAGAAGAACCATGTAGTTGTATTGCTCCACGGGACTCGTAAAGAGTTGCACGGCATCAATTTTTCCAGATTTGATGCCGGCAACTATTTCTTCCTCGGAAATTTTCCAGCGTTGAGAAGCGTCCACTACTGATAGTTTGTCTATTCCGTGGATTGCTTTTTGATAACGCTCGGTAAGTTTGGATAGTTCATGAATTCTTTCTGCCGGTACCTGGATACTGGGCATTACTTCGCGCGGAGCCAGTGGTCCACACGAGACAATACCAATGACTTGTTTTGTTTCCAAATCAATGAGCGGACCTCCGGACAGTCCGGGGCCAGAGCCTATTAGATCTGCAGACAAAAAGCCATTCTTGAGGTACGTGCTGCCTATTTGTTTTGCGCCCGTCAGAGTGTTAAGTCTATACGTGAGATTCATGAGCGCTTCTTCCAGCGGGTTGAGATCTGCTTTTAATTTACGGTTGAATTGCGCCATATTTCTGGCGTCATTAAGCGAGCCTGTTGCTGCTCTGAAGAAATCCGGACCTCTGTTAAAAACTCCCGGTTCGTGCGCTCCCAATTCGGCAACACGAGTACCTTCGGGAATCGAAGATGTTGATTCAGCTACAGGCAAGGGCTTTAACCCGTGTGGTTTGTCGGTGCGCAACAAGGCAACGTCGGCACTAGGGTGCATGGCCACCAAGCGAGCTTGCGTCCTAGCCCCTGTGGCAGTAACAATATCCACTTGCCTGGCTAAACCAGCTTCGCAGCCTACGTGAGCAGCAGTGATTATGTGATGATTATCGAGAACGAAGCCCGAGCCATGTCCACCATTTAATTCTACGCGGACAATATTTTGTCTGGGTAAAAGCTCAGTAAGCTCTCTAGTTACGTTTCGAGTTTGATTAGTAAGATATGCTCGTTTGGCTCCTCTTGTCCCGGCAATACCAGTAAGAGTGTTATCCACGGCAAAGCGACCCCAGGTATCGGCAATGGCTGCCTTGTTGTCCTGGAGGTTGTCGGAAGAATGCCAGGTCTTGTCCCAAATTTTGGGGACATCCTTCACCTTGTCCCCAATGTCTTTCAGGAATGAGTATGAAAATGCCAGTCCAAGTGTTTGCTTGCCTAGATTTGCTAGAGCGGCTTTTGGTTGTATGCGCGACAGAACATACCCTGCCCCATAGGCACCAACCATTTCTAGCACTGTGCCGCCTGCGTGTTGGGGAGAATCGACTTTCTCTTTGAGGGCCTTGCCGATACCGGAAATTGTGCCGCCCACAAACACATCTGCTTCACGGAGTAATTTAGCGCCAAGATCGTCATGAACGCTTTTAAGCGTCAGCGCATTGGTTTCTTTGAGGTTTTCTTTGGCAGGAAACGACACGGCGGCAGCCTTTTGATGGGGGGTGCCGGAATATTAATTGCAAGTTGAATTGGAATCTAGTGGGGAAAGTCCCATTTATTGCGTAGAGTCACGCTCCGACTTCTACTTCGAAAGTCCTTTGCCAGGGGAAAGACAAGGAGAGTCCCTTTGGGTCAAAGTCCAGGGCTTTGGCGATTTGTCCGGCATATGGCGTCAACAACTTGTTTAATTTATCCGTTGACGCATCGCCTTTTAGTTGCGGCCGGACCTGAGTTTGGTACGCCCAGTCATCGAGTAAGCGTATAAATAGTGACTGCTTCAAGAAGGGCTCAGTTTGTGCTGCCTTATCGCTGGCGGTGGCATAGAAGCGCGCCGCAGCCGTGGCAAGTACGGAGCCTATGGTGTTGCCGGTTGTGTTCCAGCCTCCATAGCCCCAGAGTTTCTTCAGTAAATCAGGACGTTCTAAAAGCTCGGATATAAGCATGGGGTCAGCCCCATTGGCGTAGGCAACATCGCAGATAACACACGGATATTGGGAGGTGGCTATGTACTCCAGCGTCTGTTTAACGGAGCGTCCTGTGTTTAGATGTGACTTGTCTTCCAGTCCGGGAAGGACGATGTGGTCACCTTGTTCTGTTTCATTGCCATGGACAATCACAAAGAAGTCGGCAGCTCCGTTTACTCGTGTGATGCCGGCAGCGTTCAATTGATTTGTTACGCTTTCGCCGATTGTTTGTCCTTCGTAAAGACTTCTGCAATTAGATGTTCCGCTTGTGCTGAAACGGACGAGAGCTTTGGGTGGCGTCGGCAATTTGCTCGAAAGATATCGCGAGATGAGCGTGCACAACACTTCGTCGGCTCCGGCATAAGCAAAGATTG
>SBAT01000459.1 GCA_005240105.1 Chloroflexota bacterium | reverse complement strand
GTGGAGAAGGTGGTCGAAGGTGCCCAAGTAGACCTGCCTGACACAATGATTGAGCGTGAGTCCAACATGCTCATGCAACAAAACCGTCAAGCGCTCGAGCGTAGCGGTCAGTCTTGGGAAGAGTTTGAGAAAACTGACGGCTTCAAGACCATGAAGGAAGAGAAGGCACAAGAAGCCCGTCAGCGCATCGCCACCAGCCTGGTTTTGGGAGCTATTGTGCGAGCCGAAAAATTAATCGTTGAAGATAAGGATCTCTATCCACACTTCGCGGAACTAGCACAAGCCTACAATGTGCCCCTGGAAAAAGTGGTTGGCAATGCTGAAATTCGCCGCAAAATCATGGAAGAAACCTTGGCTTCTAAGGTTGTGGAGTTCTTGATGAACTCGGCGGAAATTAAATATGTTGCCGAGAAGGAGTCCGACAAGCAAAAAGTCTTGGCGAAGTAGACCCTACGCCCAATATAATATTGACAGAAACTTTTAAGGTAGTATTGTGGCCGTAGAGACGGCAATATCCTTCTCGCAAGCTCAAGAGGTAGTAATTAAATGAGGCATTTTGACACCCCGTCCTATAAACAGTTGTACGAACTGTGGAGTATGTCCGGTATAGACCCGACGTCCTACTATCCGCCGACTGTTATCGAGACAACCGCTCGTGGCGAACGTGCCTTTGATATTTTCTCCCGTTTGTTGCGCGAAAGAATCGTCTTTCTTGGCACCCCAATTGATGACACTGTTGCTAACCTGATAGTTGCCCAATTGCTTCTCTTGGAAGGTGAAGATCCGGAAAAGGACATCCGCCTCTATATCAACTCACCTGGTGGATCAGTTACTGCCGGTCTGGCAATTTATGACACCATGCAGCACATTCGTTCGGAAGTTTCCACAATTTGTCTTGGACAAGCAGCCTCCATGGGTGCCTTCCTCCTAGCTGGTGGAACAAAAGGCAAAAGGCTAGCTCTACCACACTCACGCATCCTTATTCACCAACCACTCGGTGGTGCTCAAGGACAAGCAACAGATGTCGAGATCCAGGCTCGCGAAATTATCCGCATCAAGCGCCAGTTGAATGAGCTAATGGCTCAACATACAGGTCAATCCGTAAAACAGATTGAAAAGGATACAGATCGCGACAACATCATGACCGCCCAAGAAGCCAAAGAGTATGGCTTAGTGGACGACGTGATTTTAAGGCTCGACCAACAACCCAATTTGGCTGCTGTCTAGAAAGTAGGAGTCCCCAATGGCTAAGCAATCAGACAATCGACTTAAGTGCTCGTTCTGCGGCAAGAGCCAAGACCAGGTCAAAAAGCTTATTGCTGGACCGGGTGTCTATATATGTGATGAGTGCGTTGACCTCTGCAATGAAATCCTCGACGAGGAATTAATCGAAGGCACACCGCATCCAGCACAAACTGACAGTCCGGCACCACAATTAGTGGATGTGCCAAAACCATTGGAGATTAAGACCTTTCTTGACCAGCACATTGTCGGACAAACCATGGCCAAGAAAATCCTCTCGGTGGCTGTCTACAACCACTACAAGCGCATCAGCCACAATGCTGAATTATCGGATCAAGTTGAAATCCAAAAGTCCAACATCTTATTAGTTGGACCAACTGGTTCCGGTAAGACGCTTCTAGCTCAGACCTTGGCCAAACTCCTGGATGTACCTTTTGCAGTAGCTGATGCCACCACTTTGACAGAAGCTGGTTACGTCGGCGAGGACGTTGAAAATATTCTTCTGCGTCTTTATCAAGCAGCAGATTACGATATCAAGAAAGCTGAGCGCGGAATTATCTACATCGATGAAATCGACAAGATTTCCCGTAAGTCTGAAAACACATCAATCACCAGAGACGTTTCCGGTGAAGGTGTGCAACAAGCTCTACTTAAGATGATCGAGGGCACAGTTGCCAACGTACCACCACAAGGTGGACGAAAGCATCCGCACCAGGAATTCATCCAGATAAACACTGCCAACATCTTGTTTATTTGCGGTGGCGCATTTGTTGGACTGGATAAGATTGTTGAAACACGTGTTTCATCCAATCGCAATATTGGCTTTGGCTCAACGGTACCGGCAACGGCCCGCGAGCGCGAAGAGCGCGCCAGCAAAATTCTCAAAGATCTCATTCCAGACGATCTTTTGAAATTTGGTTTGATCCCGGAATTTGTTGGACGTATGCCAGTAGTGGCAGTACTGGAAGCTCTTGATGTCGAAGCCCTCGTTCGCATCTTGATTGAGCCAAAGAATGCCATCCTCAAGCAATATCAGCAGTTGCTCGCTCTTGATGGCGTCGAACTGAAATTCGATATGGACGCCAGCCACGCTCTTGCTGAAGCGGCGATCAAGCGCAAGACAGGCGCTCGTGCCTTGCGTGCAATAGTAGAAGAAATCATGCTTGATATCATGTATGAAGTCCCTTCACGCACTGATATCAAAGTGATTGAGATCACTAAAGAGTTGGTCGAAAAACGTTCATCCGCAGAGCTCTTGGAGCTCAAGCCTAAACTGAAAGGCGAAATAGCCTAGTCCGCTATTCAAAAATATGCCAGATATAATCGAACAAACGTTTCCTTTGATACCACTGAGAGATGTGGTTGTTTTCCCGCAGATGGTGACACCATTATTTGTCTCCAGGCAGAAATCTATAGCCGGGCTGGAACAAGCATTGATGCGCGATGACAGGTTAATTGTCCTTGTCGCGCAAAAAGATCCGGAGTGCGAAGAACCACATGAGAAAGACCTTTATACAGTAGGCACTCTGGCAGAAGTTATGCAGATGCTGAAGCTGCCTGACGGCACGGTGAAAGTACTGGTCGAAGGATCTTGCCGTGTTTTAGTGAAATCACTTATTGAAGGTGAGACGAATTTAGAAGCTACGGTCACCGAGCAAAAAGAAATTGACAGCGAAGATCAACTGACTAAGACGCTAATCAGAGTATCCGTAAACAAGTTTGAGCAGTACGTTAAGGCAACTAAAAAAATTAATCCTGAGTCTCTCCTAGCTGTTTCCGGCATAGGACAACCGGGACGCCTGGCAGATATTATTGCTACCTATTTAAGTCTAGATGTAGCAGAACGGCAAAAATGCCTGGAAATGGTCGATGCCACCGAACGTTTGGAATATATAAGCCAACTCCTCTCCAGAGAATTGGAATTAGCCCAACTCGAACAACAAATACACGATCGCGTGCGCTTCAACCTGGAGAAGACTCAACGAGAGTACTTCCTCAGAGAAAAGATGAAGATCATTCAAGATGAGCTCAGCAGCGAAGGCGGCGAGTTAAACGAAATTGCCGAATACAAACAGAAAATAGCCAGCGCTCAAATGCCGCCACAAGCCGAAGAAAAGGCTAATAAGGAATTGAGCAGGCTGGAAAAAATGATGCCGCAAACGGCTGAAGCCTCTGTCATCCGTACCTATCTAGATACTCTTGTAAGTTTGCCCTGGTCAAAGAGTTCATCTGATGTCCTGGATTTGAAACGAGCCGAACATATCCTTGATGAAGACCACTCAGGACTGGAGAAGGTCAAAGAGAGAATTCTCGAATACTTGGCCGTGCGCAAACTTTCCAGCAAGCCGCAAAGCACTATCTTGTGTTTGGTTGGTCCACCAGGCGTTGGAAAGACCAGCCTTGTTAAATCCATTGCTCGGGCTATGAATAGGGAATTTGCTCGCATCAGCCTGGGCGGGATAAGCGACGAAGCTGAAATACGCGGTCACAGGCGGACTTACATTGGTGCCATGCCAGGCAGAATATTGCAGGCGATTAAACATGCGGACACCAAAAATCCAGTTATTCTGCTGGACGAGATAGAGAAAATGACCCGGTCCTACATGGGTGATCCGACAGCGGCCATGCTGGAAGTTTTAGATCCGGATCAAAACGACTCGTTTACCGATCATTATTTGGATGCGCCTTTTAGTTTGCGTGAAGTAATTTTTGTAGCTACCGCTAATGCTTTTGACAATGTGCCCCGTCCTCTTCTAGATAGGCTGGAAGTCATTCGCCTGTCCGGTTACACGGAAGAAGAAAAAGTACAGATTGCCGAACAGCACATAATACCAAAGACACTTGAAAAACACGGACTCAAAGGCAAGCAACTGAAATTTGCCACGCCTTCTATCCGCAAAATTGTTCAAGAATACACACGAGAGGCCGGCGTGCGTAATCTGGAGAGGGCAATTGCCACTATTTGCCGCAAGGTAGCCACAGAAATAGTCAAACGCAAAGAGACAGCCGTGAGAATCGTGCCGCAGCTCGTCAGCAAATATTTAGGCGGAGCAAAGATTCTACGTGATAAAGAAACTCCTGGACCGCAAGTGGGCATAGTCAATGGTCTTGCCTGGACAGAAACAGGTGGCGAGACCTTATCAATTGAAGTTAATACGATGCCTGGTAAAGGGAAACTGCAATTAACAGGGCAATTGGGCGACGTCATGAAAGAGTCGGCTCAAGCTGCATTCAGTTATATACGCAGCCACGCGGATGCACTGGGCATTGACGATAACTTCCAGGACAATGTGGACATCCATATTCATATTCCTGAAGGCGCAATTCCTAAAGATGGACCATCGGCAGGCATTGCCATTGCCTTAGCCTTAATTTCAGCTGTGACAAAAAAGCCGGTGAGAGCCAGTTTGGCTATGACCGGAGAAATCACACTTAGAGGACGAGTGCTGGCAATTGGTGGTTTAAAGGAGAAAGTACTGGCTGCAGTTCGTGCCGGTATCAAGACAGCACTATTTCCAGCAAGCAATACAAAGGATTTAGAAGATATTCCTGACTATGTCACCGACAAAATTGAACTTATTCCCGTATCGCATCTGGATGAGGTTCTAGCAATTGCTTTCCGCAAGAGCGCTACAAAAAACAAGAAGAACAAGGCACGCACAACCAGCGTACGTTCAAATTCCAGACGTCTAGCTGCTAATCGATAATCTCTACGGGATAGTTGCCGTGTTTGGTTCCACGTAGGTAATTGTAAACTCCTGCTGAGCGACAAAATTTTGCGTAGCTGGCAGCATTGGTAGTGGAGCAGGCAAAGTTACTTCAACATGTGATTTTACAATCACCTGACCGTTATACGCTCCACCGTAGGGCCCTGGAGGAGGAGGAGGATCCGGTCTAAATGTCACATCCTTTGCGGTTATAATGGGACCTTTTATGTAACCACTGCCACGGTAGCTGGCAGCTGCCACTCCGGCTGCTCTCTTAAATGCTTCCTTAGGTGGTCCTGCTGACGCAGCCCTGGCAGCATCACGACAGGCAGCGTCATTAACCTGCATGCCGGCAACTACAAATGCTATGTCTACCAACACCATAATGACTGGCACCAAAACGATCAAGCCAGCGCACAGTTCAATAATTGACTGTCCAGTTTGGCGTTGCCAGTTTATGAGACGCTTGTCCAATCTAAAGTCCTACATCCTCAGTTATTTATGTACCCTGAGGTTTCTATACCTAACGCAGACGACCCAACGCAGACGACCCAGGACAGGTCGGTTTTTGCCAGAAACCAGATGTCATTATCGACGACCAAGTACAAACGCTTATAATGAGATGAACTTAATAGTCTACTGTACTTTACATCTGCGCAGGAGTCGGTCTATGTTTGGCAAGGATAATGGCGGGGGCGCCTCCGGTAATGCTGGAAATTCGGAAAATGAGACTCCAAAGAGCGGTATCTCAAGGCAAGGTCAGAGCAAGGTTTGGCTGCAGCGAGGCATTCTTGGCGCAATTCTATTGGCCACCGGCGTATATCTCTTTCAGCAGGTCTATGTTTACGCTCCTGATGAAGGTCGGCTTGGCGGTCCCGTAAAGGGTCTAACGCCAAACCAGTTGCGGAAGTTTTACGCAACTAGAGTAACC
>SBAT01000377.1 GCA_005240105.1 Chloroflexota bacterium | reverse complement strand
GAGCATAGTCGCCCTTTCCCCGGCCAGTGAAAGCATCTAGTTTTGTCGCGATAAAAGCTGGTGCGGAGACATGTCGGATTACGGTTCCATCCGGCAGTTTACTCTCAACGGCTGAAGCGATGGCATAGTTATACCAACGATTGGAAAATCCAAGAATGTCAGGTTCGCTCGGCATAATATCCACTATTAATCCATGAAATGTAAATCTGCAAATGGGACCGTCGATTGTGTTCTTGAAACCAATCTTGCGCAACTCTTCCTGTAGCTGCGCATAGTCTGAATATCTAGCAATGGCAATGATGACGTCGACATCATCGGTTGGGCGTACATCGGGCGCAATACTGTCTGTAAGCAATAGACCTACGACCGCACCGCCAGTAAAGACAAATCCTGACCGTAGCGCGCCAAGCTGCTGGGCAATCAACTTTAGATTGTTCCGTTGAGATTCAGTTCTCCTCATTGGACTGCCTCAATAGATCGTGTAGCTGGTCTGCTGCAAGTTTGCGTTCTCTTGCACGACCGTCGCGAATGGCATCAACTAAAGCTAATAGCTCATAAAGTCGTTTATCAGATTTTGCCGCTTTTGGTACAGACTCATAGAGCGGAGTTAGGCTGTATCCGCGCACTGTGCCTTCGGGATCCATCCAAATTGGTGGTGGATCACTTCCTTGCGTAATCAGTTCGTTCAGAGGTGCTGTTGCGTATCCGGTTGGCATGCCGCGCGTAATTGATCCTCTCTCCGCTGGGAACGCATACTTGATGCCGTGAACTAAAAATTCTTCCAAAGCTTGAATTCTTGGTTGCTTGCGCTGTGAATCAAACAGGTGCGATCGCTCGGCTCTGTCCAATGCATTATGCACTTCACCGATACTCATAAAAAGGTTAGTGGCTAATGACCGGTAGGTCCAGCTATTGCCCAGAATAGCGAGTTTGAGTAACACAACAATGTCTTGTGGTTTTAGTTGCATTCTTATACCTTGTTCACTGTTCATGAAATATGAACAGTATATCATAGAATTGGTGACTGAGGCAGGTTAAATCCGCTGCTTTGTTTAATGTTCACAATTCATGAACTGTGAATGTAGTTCGAATTTTGGACAAAATTTGGTTCGAGAAAACAAACAAGACTCA
Source organism: Chloroflexota bacterium (assembly GCA_005240105.1). GTDB lineage: Bacteria > Cyanobacteriota > Vampirovibrionia > Obscuribacterales > Obscuribacteraceae > SBAT01. The sequence goes on along the minus strand of SBAT01000377.1, from coordinate 4,768 downwards.
TGCGCTGAGCGCGTCGTTAGCAACGAGTGGCTAAGTATGAAACAAGGACTTATTTGCGTGGATAGGCAAGCCCGGTAAAGTTCTTGCGGAATCTAGTCAGCGAAATGTTAAAGACACCGTCACGGATGCCGTCTTCAGGAACTCCGTTGGCGTCGCATGGTTCGAAATACCCGTTTGGTTCGCGGATTGAAACCATTTTGGATTGTGGGTCATAGCCAATTACGCCGTACTCGTGACCACACATCAATTTTGCATCGGGAGTTAAATCTTCTTGCAGACCGACTATTGCTCCAAAGCGTCGACTGATGAAGGCTGTGGCTGGCTCTTTGCGATCGAGCCAATTTGTAAGGGTGGCATCAAGTTTTTTCTCACTGTTGTTACCGCAGAAATCTACGTGTGGGAATTTGCCGGTTAATACCAGAAGACCTCTGTGGATTGCTGAACCACCATCGGTATTTTCTTGCGGGATGGTTTTACCCAACCACTCAGCAGGGCTCCTTCTCCAGAGTCTTAGTGGGCGATTGATGCACCACTGACCAAAGGCTTTTTCCATTATGATTGGCCAGTCGCCGTAGTTCTCACGCAGATTGTCTATGGAGTACGTGCGGGTGTAGCGGGCGCGCTCTACTTCGCTTGGTGCGTCTACAGTAATTGGTTCATTGGGGCTGATTGGGAAAGTGACAGTATAAGTGCCGTCAAGATTATCCTTTATCATCTTAGCGATGGCATGCTTATCTATCGCGGCTAATGAACCAAGTGCTGCCATGAAGTAGCAGTCGCCGAGTTTGCCTTGACGAAATGCAGTTGGCTTGATGCCGTCGACGCCCTCGTTAGTATGTTCTTTCTTGTCGGTGCAAATTGCTTCCGGTACGATGCATGCCTCGGGAGTGTCTGGATTTGCGTAGAGGCAGGGGCTAGCTGTCATTGCAGCCAGCTTTGTTTCGGCCATGATGTAATCCACGCCCTTCACCAATAATTGGTCTTTCTGAGACGCTGTAACCTTACCATCGGCAGGTGTGTTTACACTTTGTTGGAGTTGGTCAAATGCATCTATGTCGGCAAGAGTGATACCGGTTTCAAAACCAGTTTGATCATTTGTCAGTTTGGTTAATGGTCCAAAATATTCTTTCAATGCGCCAACTAGTTGCGCATGCTTGCCTGTGATTGTTCTATCAGTGACAGCAGTGTCTACTTCGTCAAGCGTCAACATGCCGTCTTTCTTGCGCATGTTTAGGCGTTCAAAGTCTTCGAGGAAAAGCTGCTTTAGATCACGGCTTGTAGAATAAGTTATCCCACTTGCCTCGACTTCCTTTTCGGACATTTAGCTGCACCCCTAAGTGAGTTATGCGCGTATGTTCAAGTGCTTCATTGGATCGACGGCTTGACCGTTCATGTAGAGTCCAAGGTGCAAGTGTTTGCCTGTAACACGACCCGTAGCACCCTGATAACCTATAAGCTCACCCTGGGAAACGTGATCGCCTGGGCGCACTTTCAGATTTGGTTGCATGTGCATATAGACGGTTTTAAGTTCACGTCCGAGGTGGTCGCGTCCGTGGTTGATTGTAATTTTGTATCCGGCGGCTCCGGCATAGCCTGCTTGCGTGACTGTACCTGGCAGGAGGGCTGGAATTTTGTCATTGCTGAGAACTAAATCAACGCCCTTATGATCTGCCGAATGTCCTGTGACCGGATGGTGGTCACGATGACCGAAGTGGTCGGTGATTCGTCCGCTTAGCGGAGCGCATTCCAGCTTGCCACCTTTGTCTTCCCATTTGATAGCTTCGGTGGGGTTGCTAGTGCGGGCATGCGAAATAGCATTCAAGCGCTCAAAGGAGTCTAGGAGTTGCTTGTATTCCGGCTTAGCCATTTCCTTAGCTGTTGGTTCATGACCGATGAGCATGTGCATGGCAATCTTGCTTGGATCAGCACCTGATTTGGACAACTTGTCTATAAGTTGGCTGGCGACTGTTTCCTGCAATTCTTTGGGCATGAATTTTTCAATCGCTGCCATGGTTGCCGGATCACCAGGCTTTAGTTTGCCTGACTTCAAGTCATGGAGAAATCCTTTTAATTCACCTGATTTAGCAGCGTCAGCCAATGTTTTGGCACACTTGGCGGCAAGACCTTTGTTTTTCATGGTCTTGAGCAGTTTGGCCAATACTTTGTTAGCATCCGGTGGGTTGCCGCATCCGCTAAACAAGTCTTCTAACCATTCGAGAAGCAACTCGGAGGTAAACATGTAGCGACCGATACCTGCTCCGCGGTCACCGAAGTTACGAACGGCGAAATATGGATTTGAGTCACCAGTCGTTGCAAAACCAGCAATAGCATCCTTAAGAGCTGCTTGATCGTTCGACTCGTTTTCTTGTCTTTCTACCTGGCGGACTGGGAAATGCTCAGAAGCTTCAGATGGCGACATTTGACCACTACCACCGCCGGCGAAACGCTGCATGTTGTGCATGGCTTGCTGCATGGCTTGCGGCAAGTGAGCTTCCGGTTGCGGCTTAACGTGTAATAGATCTTTGATAGACTCTGGAATTAGCCCTTGAGGGTCTTCTACTTTGCCGTGGTGTTTGTCCAACACATTGTCGGCCAAGCTTTTGACCAAAGTGTTGAGACTTTCCTGTTGCGCTTCTTGAGGGGCGCCAACATATCCGGCTGGGCGCTCAACTTCAATGACAAGGTCCTTTTTGTTAAGGAGCTGTCTGTTTTCCGGCATCATCAATGTGCCGTCTTCGTTGATTCTGAAATCGGCGTTCGTTGATGCTTGGGCGTTGGCATCTACGTAGACTACTTTGATGTTTTTGACTTCGCTGTCGAGGGACTTTGTATCGTGACTTAGGCTCAACTGGTCCTTGATAGCCGAGACGACATCCGTGCTGGTGAATCCGGTGTCTAACATGCGAGAAAATTGAGTCGATCCACCAGGGAGTTCGAACAACTGAGCTAGAGGTTGGGACTTGACCCACGAGGTGTCGATTGCCTGGAATGATTGGCTGCTACCCCAGGTGTTGCCGACGAAGTTTTCCAGTCCGGTGTTGCCAGTCGCGGGAGCCGTTCCTGCCAGTTTGTCTGAAGCCTGCGGTATTGGTTGAATGCCGTCTAAACTCATCTGCTGCCGTCTCCGACTGTGGTAATGCCTGCTCCTGTGAGCGTCAGCCGATACTAGCCTAATTAAATAGGCAATGAAAGAGTACCTTTCGTATTCCCACCATGGTTTGACGGCGGATTTAATCTTTAAAAGCCTTAGAGCTGGTCAATCTTGGCTGCGAGGATAAAATCCGACTCTGTCAGCCCGTCGATTTTGTGTGTCCAGAGGTCGATAGTAAGCGCTCCCCAGCGGACCAAAAGATCTGGATGGTGACCCTGCTCCTCGGCGATGGCGCCTATCTTGTTGGCTAAATCTAGAGCTTGTGCAAAGTCCTTGAGCTTGTAGGTCTTCTTCAGGCACTTATCGTCGATAACCTGCCAGCCTTGGAGCTCTGACAGCAAAGGTTCAAATTCTTTGCGAGTTAGAGGCGGAACACCGCCACGGCAGGGCACACAAGTCTTTTCAGATAGAGACATTTTATCCTCCTTGTCTCAATTCATTTTGAATTCAGAGCGCTTGATCACGTAAGACTTCTGCGACACGATGAATCGTATCCAAAGAAGCGCAACGATAATCTTCGTTCTCGTACTTCTGAATTTGATTCTCGTGCATACCGAGTTTTTCGGCTAATTGCCTTTGGGTCCAGTGACGATAAATTCTCCAGCTGATTAGCCAAGCGGCCAAATCATCTACGACGGCTAAATCCGGCAGGCGTTGCTTGCCAGATCGAATAGCTTCATACTCATCGATTTGCTTCTCAAGGTTCTTAATTTCTTCAGTTGCAGCAAACAATTGTTCCTTATAGAGCCAATCAGGAGTATTTGCAACTGGCTTGGTGCGCATCAAAGCAAGATTCGCTTTCCATTCAGCTAATAATTTGCACGTTTTTGTGTACTGTCTTTCGTTCTTAATCATCATGGTTCTCGACTATTCGTATTATGCCTTTTGGAGTATCGTCTCTATCTGTTTGCCATTCAATTACATGATCGGGGAAGTATGGTGGTTGGGGAAGTCTGGGGAAAATATCTCCTAAGTAAATCTTCTTTCGTTCAGTCTTTTCTTGAAATAACTTCCTCAGGTCTTCGGTGGGGACAACACCTGTCGGTTCCCAGCACAGGTCATAATCGCCAGGTTCAGGCTTTGTCGTTATATAGCTGCCATTAAGAAAAATCTCTGGGCATTTAGCGCCTCTGAGCATAAGGACTACCTTCTCCATAGCAATGAAGAGCTGCTTTCTTCTTTCGGAGTACGCAAATCGTTCCTCAATTTCAGGAAGTGTGGCATCATGGACCCCCACGGGGAGATTTCCATTTGCATCAGGATCTGGTATCATGTCCCCATTATATCGATGGGTAAGCCGAGTGTCAAGAAACTCGAAACAGGCTTAATGTTTCACAGTAGCTCTGTCACATTGGAGCAGGGGTTGGTTATTTTCATTGACCAAAACAGTCCGTCGGCATCGCAAAGCCCATAAGTTCCAGCAAGTGGTGACTGTCGAGTTAGGTCAATATTTCCATTTTCGTCTGTTTCAAACGATGCCCACGATTCCCACTCGTCACCCCAGCCACAATACTGCATCTTTGCTCGTAGTGTCAGTGTTTGTTGAGGTGGGAAATCGGTGCAAAAAATTGCCAAGGGTTCGTCGAACAAAAAATTCTTATTCCCAGGGGCTCCCTT
>SBAT01000001.1 GCA_005240105.1 Chloroflexota bacterium | reverse complement strand
TCGTTATTGAATGAATTCAGCTTGTCAGGACGATTGAGCGTGATAATTGCCACGCCGTCCTTTCTTTCGATAAGCAGGATGTTTTCATCGGTCATTTTTATCTTCTCCTTGGTTAGCGGCCGGTAAAAGCAGCTGGACGTTTTTCAATGAATGCCTTCATGCCTTCTTTTTGATCTTCCGATGAGAAGAGCATGTAGAAGTTCTTACGTTCGAATTCCAGTCCCTCACTAATTGAGGTATCGAATACTTTGAGAATCGCTTCTTTGGCCAAGCGCACGGCAATTGGCGATTTCTTGGCTATCTCTTCTGCCAATGCTTTAGCTTCGTCTAATAAGACTTCGTTGGCGACAACCTTGTTGACCAATCCGGCACGGAGCGCTTCGCCGGCTGTGATCGGCCTGCCCGTAAGGATCATTTCCATGGCTTTGTATTTACCAACGGCTCTAGTCAGTCTTTGTGTGCCACCAGCGCCTGGAATGACACCAATGCTAATTTCTGGCTGACCGAACTGTGCTGACTCGGCGGCAATGATAATGTCGCAAGTCATAGCTAATTCGCAACCGCCGCCCAGAGCGTAACCGGCTACAGCGGCAATTATTGGTTTCTTTGTATGGCGGACACGATCCCATGTAGCAAATTGATCTTTGAGCATGATGCTAACGGTATTCTCATCAGCCATTTCTTTGATGTCGGCACCAGCGGCAAAGGCTCTATCGCTGCCCGTGAGAATTATCACCCGTATCTTGTCGTCACGATCAAATTCGTTGAGAGCTTCGACAAGTTCGCCCATAAGCTCATGCGACAAAGCGTTGAGAGCTTTTGGACGGTTCAACCTGATGATGGCAATATTGCCTTCGATTTCAGTCAAAATTGTTTTGTAAGTCATGGTCATCATCGTCATCTCCTTAAAGTTTAGTGCCGCAAGCGCCGCAGAATTTGAAAGCGACTGGTTGCTCGGCTTTGCAGCTTGGGCAATTGGTTAGCTCAGTGCTGGCTGAGAACATCTGTTGGTCGCCTGCTGCCTTGCAGCGAATTTTGGGATAGGGCATTGGCTCCTTATTGCCAAAGGCCGTCAGTCCCTGTCCTACTTCGTAGGAGCCTGCATGCAGACTTAGCCAATCGCGAGCATGTCCGATTGTGGCGCTCCACGACAAATCGCGCCAGAAGTTCAATTGCTGTTTTGTATAGCGAGTGCATTCGGGCAATTTGTTGTAGAGCTTCTCAGCCAGTTCAGCGACAGCTCTGTCGAGCTGTGCCTGTGGCACTACTTGGTTGACCAGTCCCCAATCAAGCGCAGTTTCTGCATCAATTGGTTCGCAGGTGAGCAGCATCTGGCGCGCCCGGCGATCACCAACCAACAAGGGCAGGAATTGCGTGGCGCCGCCGGCAGCAACGCTGCCGCGGGCTGCACCAACCTGACGGATAGTCACATGCTCAGCAGCAACGGCCAGATCGCAAGCCATGTTAAGTTCATTGCCACCACCGACGACCATACCGTTTAAACGTGCGATAGTCGGCTTGCCGATATTGCGCAAGCGGTCATGCATTTCGATGAACGTATACATCCACTTATAGTAGTTGTTCGGCTTTTTGAGAAACCGTTCTTGTTCATCCAGATCAGCACCCGTGCAAAACGCGCGTTCACCGGCTCCGGTGAATACGACCACGGCAATGTTGTCGTCAAAGCTTGCATCCTGAATAGCTTGACCCATTTCGATAAGAGTTACCATATCGAAGCAGTTCAAGACATCAGGTCTATTGATGGTGATGTTGGCCACATAACCTTTCTTTTCATAGATTATGCGCTGGAACTTAAATGACTCAACCGGCATCCCTGCCAAAATCGCCTTGCTATCGATCATATTTATACGCTCCGACTTCGTTTTTTTTGAGGTGGCCCCGACGACACATTTAGTGTCGTCTCCTTGCTGGCTATCCAGCAACCCTTTTTCGCTGCGCAGCGACCTGCTCATCGCAGCTCTTGCTTCGCTTGTTCGTTTGGTTTAGTTCTCTACTTGATTGAGGCTGGGACTTTGTCTTCGACTTGGGCGAAGTAGAGTGAGACTAATTTGCCGGCAAAACCCATTAAGTCTTTGCCTGCTTCGCGGCCTTCTGGAGAACCGAGAGCGGCTTTGATGGCATCGAGATCGTCGAAGTAGAGTTCAGCCAAGAGATGGTAGTCGGCGTCGCCTTGGGGGGTGCCAACTATTTTGGAGATTTCGGCTTTACGCAGGCCGGGCATTTTGTTGGCCAGGGGCATGTGCACGTTGAAATAGTGAGTGTCGAAATCTTGGGCGTTTTCTGGTTTCTTGTAAAGTGCGATTAGCTTGTGCATGTGTAACTCCTTTTATATGGTTGTGTTTAGGCTTTGACTGATGGCTTGGTGGTGTCTTGCACCAAGTGATCGATCAAGGACATTTCTTTCTTCTTCTTCATAAGCCATTCTTTTTCAACAATGGCTTGGGTCACCGATCCGCGAGCAATCTTGCCCAGTGAGGTTGAGGCTTCAGTTTCGCAGAATACTTTGTTGTTTAAAATCTCTTTGATCGTCGCTTTGAGCTTGACCTTCATGCCGGTAAGGGCCGGCTTCAAGTGCGATACTTCTAAGTGGCTGCCCATGCTTTCTTCATTGGCTTCTAAGTACGGAAGAATTGTTTTGCGGGCCACCCATTCCATATGTTGAACGAGCTGGTAAGTAGCGTATAGATCATGCGCTGTTTGATCTTCAAAAGCAGCACGCATGTCTGGTGAAACAATAATTTCAACCTCGGCGGTTTGTCCGGCTTTGAGCCCTGGTTTCATATTTTGTCCCCTCTCCGTTTGTCGATTACCCGAATTGCTTTGCCCTCGCTACGCGGCACTGACTTGGGCGGCATGAGTTTTACCCCTGCTGTCAGACCGAGATTTTCCTTGAGCAAAATAGTTATGTGATTTGAAAGTGTTTTTAGTTCCAGTTGTCCGTTTTCGAAATTGCCCCAACGATCGAGCAGCTCTTCTGTGACTTCGATTTGCACTTCCAGCGTATCTAGAGCTTTTTCTCTTTCTACAATCAATTGATAATTTGGCGATAGCCCGTCAATTTGCAAGAGCAATTGCTCAACTTCTGACGGATAGAGATTGACGCCGCGAATAATGAGCATGTCGTCAAGGCGAGCACGTACTCGCTGCATGCGGATCATTGTCCGTCCGCATGCGCATGGCTCGGCGTTAAGTTGGGAAATGTCTCCGGTGCGGTAACGTAAAAGCGGTATACCTTCTTTGACTAAATTGGTAAAAACCAATTCGCCTTCGGTTCCGTAAGGCAAAACTGCCAGAGATTCAGGATCAATTATTTCCGGCAAAAAGAAATCTTCCCAGATGTGCAATCCGCAATTGCTATCTTTACGCATTCCTTCCAGGCATTCCATGGAAACTCCCGGGCCCATTATTTCGCTTAGTCCATATATATCAAGTGCGGTGATATGCAAGCGCTTTTCAATTTCGGCGCGCATTCTTTGGCTCCAGGGCTCGGCCCCGAAGATGCCGATTTCTAAATTCAAGGACTCAGGCTGAATACCCATTTCTTCCATGGTGAAAGAAAGGTTGAGTGCATACGAAGGCGTGCAGCACAGTATGCGTGGTTGGAAATCTTGTAGGAGTTTTATTTGTTGTTGGGTCTTGCCACCGGAAGCTGGTACGACTACTGCCCCTAAGCGCTCGGCACCATAGTGGACACCAAGTCCGCCTGTGAAAAGTCCATAGCCGTAGGAATTGTGCAAGACATCACCAGATCGGACCCCGGCGGCGGCAAGTGATCGAGCACAGGCTTCTGCCCAAACATCGATGTCGTTTTTCGTATAGCCAACAACGGTTGGCTTTCCCTTAGTGCCGGAGGAAGCGTGTAAGCGAGATATATCTTTTACGTCCGTGGAAAATAATCCGAAGGGATAGTTTTCTCTGAGATCAGCTTTGACGGTAAATGGCAAACAGCGCAAATCGTCAAGTGTTTTTATTGATTCGGGCGTGACGCCTAATTTGTCAAGTCGCTTTTTGTACAGCGGGACTTTATTGTAAACGCGCTCTACCACCTGTTTTAGGCGTTCCAGCTGCAATAGAGCAAGCTCGCTGCGCGGTATGCATTCGAGCTTTTGATTCCACATGAAAACTTCTGACTTTACAGGCACTTGAAAGGCGTCTGGCTACGGAAACGAAGCCAAATAATATCCTCTCGGAAAGTGTTTTGTCAGGGTTTACTTCTCAATTTGGTCGATTGAGCCAACGGTCAAGCCATATGATTCGAGCAGTGGTTTGATCTCGTTGTACCAAACGGTGCGCACGTCGTGGTTGTCACGCTGCTTGATTCTGAACTGTTGGAAGTGTTTGTTGGACTCAGAGCCTGGCTTGCCGAATACTTTGTTCACCCTCGGATACCAGAAATCTAGTGCGCGTTGTACTTCCGGACGAGTCTTGGGATCAGCGGACAAGCGCTTGACCCATGTTTCGCCGTGCTTGACGTGCATCCATTCTTCTTTTTCAATTTGCACCATGGTGCGTGACCAAGGACCCCAGCTTGATTCTGCTGCGTCACGCAACTGGTGTCCGGCGGCTCTGTCCATCAAGAAGTTGAACATGACCAAGTCCGTCCAAGTCTTGATTGGTTCGTAGAAGACTTGCATACGATTTTTCATGTTGTCTTCGTAGATAAGCTTGTCGATGTCTACTTCCGGGAATCTTTCCAAAAGCTCGTACATTGCTTTGGCGTGTCTTATTTCGTCTTTGACGATATTAGCCATGGCCAGCTTTTCAGCCAGAGTCGGTGCGCCTTCAATCCACGGTACATAACCGTAAGCACCAGCTAACTCAGAGTCGGCTTGGGCAATCATCAACTTGAGCAGAAGATCGCGGTATTCGCTGGTAATTTCTTCGAGCGACTCAAGCTTAGCCCCGGAGTTAATCTTCTCCATCATGGCGTCGTGCTTGGCTTTTTCATCCTTCACTAGCGTTGTCATTTTGCTACCTCAAATTACCTGCCACGTTTATTATATAGGCTGGAGCATGGGTTAGATCAGGTGCCAAGATCCTTCCGCAATAAGACTTTCGGGCTGGCAGAGGGGCTTTGCCGCACTTCTATTTTTTAGAAAACTCTAAGACTACAACCAGCGTCCTGCTGGGCTTTTGGGCAATGCCGACGCCCAAATAGCGGAATTCCGGGTTGAGGATATTTGCCCGGCTGGAATTGGCTATCCTGGGCGGGTCGGACATGAACTCTTCCACTGCCTCGTCCCCGGTTAGAACGCCGGCGAGAATGCTTTCAGCCTGTGGAGAGGCAAGTTTTAGCCGTTTGGCCCTTTCCCGGCAGGTATTGCCGTCCGGGTCTACGTGGTTGAAGAAGTGTCTGGCGACCATGTCGTCGGCAAAAGTCTGGGCCAAACGCGCCAGGTTGTCGCTAACCTGAATCGCCGGCGTATTGTCTTCGGACTTAGCTCGTTCAGCATTGATCAGCGTCAAAATTTGACTCTTCATTGACTGCAGGTCGGCACCCGATGATTTGAAGATGACTTGTTGCGGCTCTGTAGTTTGCGCAATGCTTGGGCAAATGGAAATTGCCCAAAATGATGCCAGCACAACTAGTTGAAATTGACGTGAATTGATCATAGATCGTATTTTGAATTGAGAGGGAATTCAATTGTAGAGGCTTTTCCGTTTTCTACAATGGAGGCTTTTTCGAATCGGAATTTGTTTACCATCCAAGGTTTAAGCTGTCCACTTTTTACAACACGCAGGCGCAGTGTGGCCGACACTAGTCGGGGCAGTTTCGCGGCAATATCCGGTTGAGGCATTTCGCTTTTGTCCTTGAGAAGTACGCAACCGGCGTCTTTGGCTTGGAGGAAAGGAATCATTTCAGGACTCAAGAGATTTTCTAATTCACCTTCTTTGAACGTTTTTGCATCTGGGTTTGGTTTGACTGGTATCACTCCGGCAGCAAGTGATGGGCGCAGGCGTTGGGTGAATCCTTTCCAGGCATTTTTCTCGGGAGCATTAAGGAATTGATTGAACTGGGCTTCCGTCATCGGTATGCCGTAGGCCATCTCCATGGGCAAGAAATAGGGGCTATAGGAGTCTTCTTTGAAAGTCATGTCGACATCAACATAAGCCGTAGTTGGTTTATCCCAGGGGAATACGTACGGTATGGCGATGTCGACAGGAGTAACTTTGCCTGCCGTGAAACTAAATGGCTTACTAATGAGAAAGGCAAGATTTGGTTCTTGGGAGCCGTATTGGAGGTAGGACTCGTATCCGCCTCGCGGCGGGCATTTGCAGGTGTTGTCTCCGAACATTTCCACGGCGCCTGCCGCATCGCCGGACTTCAGCTTGGAGAGGAAGGTGTCGGCGGCCGTTTGCGGGAAGTCCACAGTCGGCAGCATGAAAGCGGCGGCTATGAAGAGCGCGGAGCAGGTGACGAAGATTAGGAAACGGGCGAGCATACAGGTGATTTTACAGTAATGACGAAAGAAGAAGTTTTTATCGGTCGCTGGTACGGATCGGATGGCGAGGGGGAATAATGTAGGGGTTGAAGAGGATTCCGAGCATGAACAAGCATCTTTTGGTTGTTGGCATGATTCTTGCATTGAGCTTTAGTGGCCGTCCGGCTTGGGCAGATGATAGTCCGTTGTGGCAGAAGATGCTGGATTCGGCGCAACAGGCATTCGATAGCGGCAAGTATTCCAAGGCGGCGCGCAACTGGAGCAAGGTTGTGGACATGCTTAAGCAGGCTGCCGAAAATACAAAGGACCAAATAATGCTTGCCGGGAGTTTAAAGCATTTAGGTGATTGCCATAGGCTTAGAGAAAGATGGCAGGAAGCCCAAGCTTGTTATCAGGACAGCCTGAATACCTATGGAAAACTCGCACCTGATACGCCGGAGGTGACTGCCGGTCTGGCTGATGTTTCGTCCTGCTATAAGACCATTGGTGTCGATAGTCTTGGGGAGCAGGCGGCGAAGCTTTTGAAAAGAGCAGGGGCTGTTTGTCTGTCGTCATTTAAGAAGCCCGACGGCGATCATTTTGAGTTAGCGTTGGCTGATATATACACTCAGGTGGTTAACGAAGACAGGATCGAACAAGTGCGTTTCAATAAACGCATTTGTTTTGATTTTGTGCAGACGCCGGAAGGGAAATTGAGCGTTAGTAAAATTAAGGGTGTTGATGTTAAGGCTGACGTCTGTTGGGTCGAGCCGCGATCGACAATGATGTACCTGGATGATAAAGGCGAGACAACTGCTGAAGTCACAGTAGATGCGCTAGGATTTATGAAGACTGTGACTGTTAACCCGCCAAGGCAGATCTATGACTATATTTTGGAAATGGTGAAACAGGTAAACTCGCCGGTGGTGGCATCGGGTTCGGCGGCTCCTGTAACCGCTCCTGCGGATGTTCTTAAGACGGAGAGTTCAGTGAAGGCGGAAGATTCGCCGGTGCAAGTGACAGGCGAGCCGGGTGGGGATAGTGGCGGAAGATCTCTCGACTCCGGTGCTAAAGCACCTTCGCTCGAGATGACAAATGAGAGTGGTGACGGAGCTCCGGTCGAGATGACAACGGGGACCGGCGGTGATCCGATCGAGGTGACAAAAGAGGTAGACGTTACGGTAGGAAAGGAAACAGAAAGTGTTAGCAAATAACTTGCAACCGGTGCTTTGGCTGTTCGGTATCACATGCTTGGCAGCATTTTTCTTTCCTTTCTTTAAGCAGGGTATTTATAAACAGGTAGGCTTTACTGCAAGCGGACGGTCGATGGCATTTGTGGCATCGATAGCCGCAGGTTATTCTGTGCTTTTCTTCATTGGCGAAAAATGGGGCATTCATTTGCTCAATCTTTTGCCAAGTTTTCTTGGTGGGTTAGTTTTTACGTGGCTTTTGTCGGTGCTGAAGCTTCCCGGACATTTGCGAGGACTTGCTCTGTTGGGCGCGTCCGTATGTTTTACGCTCTACATGCCTGCTGACACATCCAGGTTTGCCTTAGTAGCAGCATCTTTAGGGCTTATTACCTGGAAAGTTTCGGAGATGGTTTATGTACTACCTGAACCTGATTTCCTTGATGTGATTCCGCCGTTGTCTTGGTTGGTGGGCGTTTTCTGGATCTTGACCGGACTGCCGTCCAGTAGTTCTGCTTCTCTGGAAGGTGTTATATTGGCGGCCCTTTCTTCGGTTATATTGCTCAGGCTCTTTCAAAACCCGTTCATGTCTGATGAGAAGTGGTATTTGAAACGGATTATCATGTCGACGACAGGCGGCTTAATCATGCTCATAGCCTGCACAAAATTGCTTTTGCTGCCGGATGCCGGAGGTTATGCTTGGTTGGTTGGTGGCAGTTTGTTTGTTAGTCATACGTTCCACGATTTTGAAGAGAGAGCCAAAGAAAAAATAACCGATCCAACGGTTGTGTTTCAGTTCCTTTCCATGGCTGTGCTCATTGCCGGTGTAACTGTTGTAGCGTCGCGGCTCTTTGGCACGGTTGGTTTTGTCATTGTTGCCATAACCACGCTTGTAGCCCGACCTGGCAGCATTGCCCTTTGCGCCGGACTTTTCTGGCTGGTGAGAGCGCTATTGCAAGGTTATGTTGTTGATTTCGTGGCCAATGTGACCGGCGTGAATATACTGCATCCATATGTAGGAGCTGTTCTATATGCCGGTTTTGCGATTGCCCTTGTCTTGGGCATATGCCTGCGCGATGCAGAGGACAAATGGCTTAAGTGGGCACTTTTTCTTACTATTGGCACATTCGCTCCAATCGCGGCGAATTTTTTCTTGCATGCCGAGCCGTCTGCCGGTTTGTTTGATGCCACAATGGTCGGCTGCATTTTGTTCGCAATTTTTATGCCGGCACTGTTTAGGTCTTTCGATGCTGCCTCAGGCTATTTGTTGTTAGTACCGGCACAGATGATTACTGTCGCTATGCTTTCCAGCGAATTGATTAACAAGGGCAATGAAGCTGTGGCAGCGACAAAAGTTCAAACTCTGATTGCCGCCGGTGTTATTGTTGCTGTGGCACCGCTAGTGATTATGATGCTGGTGCGCATGTCGCGGCGCAAGGGCGTAGAGGTCTCGTGAGACCAGGGTCGTCTTGTCCTTAATCTGGCGGAAGACTTCGACTTGAATGTGGTCAGGCGTTTCGCGTGTAACTAGTCGGCGCACAGTAATTTCTTCTTTGGGGTGTGCGCCAAGAATTTTGAGTGTGACATCATTGTGATCGACAGAGGCTTTCAACTGGACCGGTGTAGAAAGGTTGTTTTGAAAACGCAAATCGGCTTTGCCGTACCAAACGGTGGCATCCAGTCCGGGCAAGACAGATCTTACGGTCTTTTGATGGGGAAGACGCTCGATTATCGGGAAGCCGGCGCCTAGAGCCAATTGATAAACTCCTGAGGAAACAACGCATATGCCGCCACCAAATGTTGATGGACTATCTGAGTTCAGATATGAAGGAGCTGCGTCATAACCCCGCTTGAACGTGCGTGGGCCAACTGTCTTGTTAAAGGAAAAAACATCACCCTGCTTTAGAACAACTCCATCTAAGGCTTTTGCCGCTACTTGCACGTTGTTTATTTGCTCCGGTGACAATTCACCGATATAAACCGTCTGACTGCCAATCTCTTGCGAAAATGGATGAGCGGTGATGAAATAGACGAGCAATGCCAAAGGCACTGCTGCAATTAAGGCATACTTAATAGCTTTCTTTTTCATGTTCATTCTTTTACGGTCAATGCGTCAAGAGTAGATAGGGCTCGTACTTTGTCGGTGTACATGCCTTGCAAGTTCATCGGATTCATTTGGAACTTGCCGGGCAGTTCCATGCGCACAAGTGTTTGAAATTCACATTTGCCGGCAGGCATGCTCTTAGCGAAGAAGACGATTTTGTCATCGAGGATGTCTTGATGCGACCACCACCAGGTGCCCCAATCTGTCTCCACCGAACCATTTGTGTTATCGCCGCTTGCAATTAAGTCGGCCCGTGGATCGTCGGAGACAACTTCGGCTCCACTTGGTAGAGCTGCTTCAAGAATTACATATGGAAGGGCAACGGGTGATTGTACGCTTACCTTCATCAGTACGGTTTCACCGGACTTAACAACATTGTTGGCAATTGGCTCCAGGTTGAAATGTGTCGTGCCGTCGCTTGCTATAGCTGTTGGCTTCAGGCGGTAGAAAGAGCGCTTGATTGACAAATTACCAGGCAAGGACTTTTCAGTGACCTTCTCGCCAGGATGCAGTTTGCGAGTGTAGGTGATCATATTGGTGTAATACAATCTGCCTGGACCTTGCTTTTTCAAGTCAACGGTTGTTGATGGTATGCGAGTGCCGGATGGCACGGACTCTTTTATTACCGTGTCTTCATCGTATCTATTTTCGTCTGTGAAGCTGAGTATCTTGTGCAGGGGGATGACTTCGGCAGATGTAGGTGTCTGACCACTGTTGAGGCTGACGGTGTAGTTAGTGCCGGCTGCACTGCCGGACTTGCGGTTTAGCAGTTCTTCCTGCAGAAGGACAAGAAATACTTTGGCCGTAGTCTTGGTATTTTCCCAACCGTTCTTGTCATGCTGCAAAAGCAACCATTTTTTTATTGATTCGATACGCGCGCTGTTTTGCGGTTCATTCGCTAATACAGCTTGCAGGGCGGCAGCAGTTGTTTCAATACCAGTAAATTGATATGTGTAGTCATCCTCGTCGGATTTGATTTTGATCTTGTTCAGCAAAGCTCGTGTGTGGTCCCAGTCCATCATGCCATCGTTGTTGTTTGCTAAGACAATTAGACGGTCATAAAACGGCTTGGCATTGCTGCAGTTTGAGTTGCAAATGGCGAGAGTTAAGTAAGTTAGCTCTTCCGGCTGCATTGTGTCCAGGCTCTTGCCGAACCAGAGACGGACACTGTTTGGTACTTTCTCTCCGTTTTTACTTAGGACGTAGAGCATTCTGGCAAGGTCAATTCTTCTTGCCCGAGCCGAACCGTATACATCTACTTGTTTGGAATCGCTCAATTGTTTGAATATGTCTTTGGCGTTTTTGGATAGCCAAGCTTTACCCTCGGTCAGCCAAGCGTCATCAACCTTGTAGCCAACCTCGCGCAATAGCATAAGTCCTTCCATGACATAGGCAGTCATAGATGGATCGCTGTCGTCGAATTTCCACCAGCCCCAACCGCCATCGGCGTGCCTGTGTTCGGCAAGTTTCTGTATGGACTTGTTGTAGACCAGGCGGAATTTCTCTTTGTCGCTACTGGTCATTTCTTGACCCAATTCTTTGTTCAATTTCATGGCCACAACTGACGGTATGAGACGGCTCATGGTTTGTTCGGTGCAACCGTATGGGTAGTCTATGAGCGAATTGAAACTGCCGAGAACCGGACCAATGGATGAGGCAGCCAGCGACAACTGCCATTTGATGTCTTTGGCTGCTGGATTGTCGGGCGAGACCGGCAAGAGGGCTGATTGACTCTCGCTGGTGATGATTTGCGATTGGCACAGGAAGGCGGATATGCCTAATGGTCTTACCGGCAGATGCAATTCCATGGCATCGCCGACGGTTTTGCCGCGGGCAACTATACTGACTATGCTGTCTCCGGAATTGGTAATAGTGACAGGCCAGGAATAGCGTTCTGCTTTGTCTGGTTTTACGGAAAGTGTTTGTTGATTGGCACGGGACAACTTGTACTGCTTGGAAGCAGACAAGGCAAGATCAATATTTTCAGTCTTGTCCGTATAGTTGTGTACGATGGCAGTAATGAATCC